>DOJM01000038.1:8891-13943 GCA_003529225.1 Paenibacillus sp. | reverse complement strand
GATTACCCCGATATCGGCCGGATATTCTTCAATACAGTATACATTGCGGTGATGAAAATTGTAGCAGGCATGGTCGTTCCGGTCACCATAGCGATACTGCTGAATGAGCTGCGGAAAGAATGGGTCAAACGGACCTTCCAGACGCTCGTGTATTTGCCGCATTTTCTATCATGGGTCTTGTTAAGCGGTATTCTAATCGATGTATTGTCTCCATCTTCCGGTATTCTCAATCAAGTGCTTGGCTTGTTGGGTATCGACCCAGTTTTTTTCCTGGGAGACAATAAATGGTTCCCTTATGTCATGGTCATATCGGATGTATGGAAAGAGTTCGGATTTGGTACGATTGTCTATCTGGCTGCGCTTACCGGTATTAATCCGTCACTGTACGAGGCAGCGGAGATCGACGGCGCAGGACGCTTTAAGCAGACGTTACATGTGACGCTGCCGGGGATGCTTCCTATTATCGTTCTCATGTTTACGCTTAGTATCGGGAATGTACTGAATGCCGGATTTGATCAAATCTTCAATCTATACAGTCCTCCGGTCTATGAGAGCGCGGATATTATCGATACCTTCGTATATCGTATGGGGATTGAGCAAGCACAGTTCGGTTTCGCTACGGCCGTAGGACTGCTGAAATCCGTCATCTCTTTCGTATTAGTATCTATGTCCTATATCTTAGCCTATCGTGTAGCGAATTACCGTATTTTCTAATGCAATCGTCGGTAATTCAGAAGGGAGACACATCGTGCGTACTAACAGATCATTCGGAAGGAAATTGTTTTTGATATGTAATTTCATTTTTCTGGCCTCCGTATCTTTGTTATGCCTTATGCCTATTATTCATATTTTGGCGCTCTNNATCCGCCGGAAAAGTCATCCTGTGGCCAGTTGATTTCACAACGGCTGCTTATGCGAACGTATTTGGAAAACCTGAATATTTACGCGCATTCTGGGTATCGATTCAGCGGGTCCTTATGGGAACGACAATCAGCATGTTCCTGACAATAATCACGGCCTATCCATTATCCAAAGATTCCCGCCAATTTCGGCTGCGGACCTTCTATTCATGGTTCTTCGTGTTCACGATTTTATTCAGTGGCGGGCTTATTCCCAACTATTTAACCGTGAAGAATGTTGGAATGCTCGATACAATCTGGGCTTTGGTGCTGCCAGCAGCGGTCACGGTGTTCAATGTTATTCTGCTGCTGAATTTCTATCGCAGTCTGCCCACAGAACTTGAGGAATCTTCGCTGCTCGATGGGGCGGGTCAATTTACTACCCTATGGAAAATATATGTGCCGCTATCGTTGCCGGCCTTGGCAACGACAGGTCTTTTCACCATGGTGGGGCATTGGAATAGCTGGTTTGACGGTATGATTTACATGAATCATCCCGAGAATTATCCGCTTCAGACCTTCCTGCAGACAATTATTATCAAAATGGATTTCCGCTTTATTAAACCTGAGAGGGCAGAATTAATGATCAAATTGTCCGATCGTACGAGCAGAGCAGCTCAAATTTTCGTAGCAGCATTTCCGATTCTTATCGTGTATCCGTTCTTGCAGCGGTTCTNNACTAAGACATTGCATTGCAGGAGAACAAACGATGAAAATCCGATTCTTGATTAAAGATTCCTCTATATTCCAGAAAATAATGGCTGCCTTTCTGGCAGCCTTGTTTCCGCTCATGGCGATTACCTGGTTGATTAATGAGAAGGGTTCGGAGAATATTCGGAGTGAAATTTCCGAGTCTATTCTAAATACGACTCGTTTCTATCTGGATTCACTCGACAAGGAAGCAGACCGGATCAGTCGTTATTTGCCGAACTATGTGATGGACAAAGACTTGATGGAAATTGCAACTACAGGCAATTACATGAGTTATTACGATCGTGCGCAAAAAATATTAGATATCCAAAGACGGCTTGAATTGATGAAGAACTCAAGTCCATTTATTCAAGAAGCAAGGGCGTATATCCCTCTTATCGACCGAACGATTCTTAGCAATAAATTTGAAACTTCGATGAATATGCAGGAGTATGCTTCTATGCAGCAAAATAAGAGATTATACGAAGAACCTTTCATTTACTGGAACGATCGATTATTTATTTCCATGCAATACCCCATTAATACCGTTAAAAATCCGATTTATATCGTAGCGGTTGAATTATCGACTACCAAAATCAGAGAAACGTTATCTCAAATCGGCAGCTCGCGTGGTGGACAGAGCGTATTGCTCAATCTGGAACGTGGTTGGGAGATCGAGAGTGACATGGATCCGGAACTTCTGGAACAAATGAAATCCTTCGCTGCGGATAAGCGGGAATTGCAAAAAGACGAAGGATACGAAACGATTATGTATAATGGTAAGCGGTTTCTTACGGTATATAAGTACTCCAGTCTCTGGAATTCCTATTCGATTATGTGCATTCCCGAAGAGACGATCTTGGGTTCCCTTGAGATCTATCGAACATTATTCTGGTGGGCTTGCGCGCTAGCTGTGGGTATTGTCGTTTTCTTCTCCTACTTTCTATTACGATTTATCTATCGGCCATTAATGAAACTTGTGCATTCCTTTCGGCGCGTTCAGCAGAATAGGTTGGAACCGATCGTGATCGATCGCGGAGCCGATGAGTTCGGGTATTTGTACCAAGCTTTTAATAGTACGATCCGATCCTTAAAAACACTAATCGAGGAAAATTACGAGCAGCAAATCAGGAATCAGCGTTCCGAACTGAAACGATTGCAATCGCAAATTAATCCTCATTTTTTATATAATTGTTTTTTTGTATTGTGCCGGTTAATTAAATCCGAGAATCAGAAGGAAAAGGCTTATCAATTCTGCCTGTACATCGGACAATATTTTCAGTTCATTACTCGCAATGACGAGGATGATATTCCACTGGGGCTGGAGGTCAATCATTCTCGCACGTATGTAGACATGCAAACCATATGTTACGGAGACCGTATTCAAGTCAAGTTCGAAGGTGATGTTCCCAATCTCTTCGTGCCGAGGCTGATTCTGCAGCCGATCATCGAAAATGCTTATAAGCATGCCTTGGGCAATATGATTCAGCAGGGTGAGCTATGGGTTCATTGTGAGCGGGTGGGCGATGTCTTCTCCATCTATGTCGAAGATAATGGCCGAAGCATCCCCGATGCGGAGATCGAACAGCTTCAGAAGCGGCTGCGTCAATCCACCACTCGGATGGAGGAAACAACCGGAATCATAAATGTGCATCGCAGAATACAGCTGCGGTACGGTGAGGAATATGGCATTACAGTGTCACGTTCTGCTCTTGGTGGACTTCAAGTAAGAATTAATCTGAGCGCGAACTAGAGGAGGAATCAGCATGTACCGACTGCTAATCGTCGATGACCTTCCCATTATTGTCGATGGTCTTCTGGAGCTATTCGATGAGACCGATCATTTGCAACTCGAAGTTATGAAGGCATATTCAGGTGAAGAAGCACTGGAGGTACTGTCTCATCATCGTATCGATATCGTGATTTCAGACATTAAGATGCCTGGACTGGAAGGGATTGAGCTGCTTCGGGAAATCAAATCCCAGTGGCCGGCCTGCAAAGTTATTTTCTTAACAGGATACAATGATTTTCATTATGCAAGGAGCGCAATTACGTACGGTGGGTTCGATTATATTCTGAAAGTCGAAAGTGATGAGAAGATCATTCAGTCCGTAGAACGGGCGATTGAGAAAATTGAAGAAGAAAATAACCAAGAACAGATGATCGCTAGAGCGCAATCCAAAATGAGACTGGCATTGCCCTCCCTGCAAAAAGAGTATGTGTGGGAGCTCTTTCAAGGCAAGCATGTATCGGATAGCCAATTAAAGCAGGCGTTCAAAGAAATCGATATCCCGCTTGATGCGACATTGCCGGTTTACTTGCTCATAGGCAGGGTAGACGCATGGAAAGAAATGTTCACGACGCCGGATAAAGCGTTATTGACTTACGCCGTACAGAACATTTGCGATGAGTATTTGTCCACACAGGTCAGATGCTATTCCGTTGTATTCGAGTTATCCAAAATCGTCTGGATGATTCAACCGAAAATCCCGGATGGATCGTCTATCGAATACGGGGATCAGGATTGGCTCAGAGCTCATCGGTATACGAGCGGTATTCTGGAGATTGTGCAGGGAAATTGTAAGAGATTGCTGAGTCTATCGGTTTCTTTCCTTCTTGGAAGTGAAGCGACGACATGGGATAACATATCTGATCGGTTTCACTCGATCAAATACGGCCTGGTACAAGGACATGGATTATTTAATGAGGTCATATTGACCGACACAGACATTCAAAGAGAAGTGAACGGTGATCTGAGTGGGAACTACCACGATGCCTTCTATCACGCCCGTGTTCAATTGCTGATGTCTTGTCTCGAGAATAATCATCGGGAGCAATTCAACAAGCTGTATGCCGAACTAACGTCCATTTGGAATGATGAGGAGTCGCCGAATGAGCGGAAGATCGAACTGTATCATTCGCTTTCAGCTATTTTTCTGTTCTATATCCATAAGAATCGGGAGATCNNTATATCGCTATGGAGATTCCGCATCATGGTCAGAGCGGATTCAATACTTCTCGCAAATGGCGGATTGCTTCTTCGAATGGAATGCGCTGCGGGGTACGCAATTGCCGACAGAGGTCGTGAATAAGGTACATCGATATATTGAAGAACATATTTCCACTGATATTTCCTTAAATGCGCTGGCCGATTACGTGAGCTTAAATCCATCGTATTTGTCCCGNNAATATGTGAACGACTATCGTAACCTGATCGCCAAAGATATGCTGCTAAACACATCGATGAAAGTGAATGAAATTGCTGCTGCCCTGGGGTACAACTCAGCGCTTGCATTTATTCGCTTCTTCAAGAAGCAGAACGAAACGACGCCGCAAGATTTCCGTATGGCAAGGATCCCTATACAGAATCAAGGTCAATAAATGTATATGAAATGTCAGTAACGATCTCTTTTGCCTCCGTTCCTACCGCCTTACAATGGAAGTACACTAGGTGCGCAAGAGG
>DOJM01000038.1:386-8864 GCA_003529225.1 Paenibacillus sp. | reverse complement strand
GCTGTATTACTTGGCGCTGGCAGTCGAGGAAGATATATTTATGGGCCCTACGCGGAGAAGTTCCCGAATGAATTAAAGATTGTTGCCGTAGCTGAGCCGGATAATGAACGTAGAAATCGATTTGCAGAGATTCATAGAATTGCCCCAGATCATGTCTACGATTCTTGGGAAAAAGTATTCGATCAGGGTCAAATTGCGGACGTGATGATAATTGCTACGCTCGATCGGATGCATTATATACCAGCAATGAAAGCGATGGAGCTAGGCTATCATGTCATGCTAGAGAAGCCGATGTCTCCTTCCATGGAAGAATGCATCGAATTGGAGCAAGCTTCGCTTCGGTATAAGCGATTGCTCGTCGTAACCCATGTCCTGCGATATTCCCCGTTCTGGTCTGGGATCAAAAAATGCATCGAAGACGGTGAACTCGGAACGATAGGTACAATTCAATTAACCGAAAATGTGGGCTACATGCATATGACACACAGTTATGTCCGTGGAAATTGGCGCAACTCGGAGGAGACGAGTCCCATGATCCTGGCCAAATCATGCCATGATCTGGATCTCATCTCATGGCTTATGAATCAACCGTGTACAAGCGTGAGCTCGTATGGATCATTACTGCATTTCAGGGCGGAGAACGCTCCGGAAGGCTNNGTGAGGTTGAGAAGGAATGCGCCTTCTCGGCGATGAAAATATATATTCAGCCCCCGGAACACCCTTGGGCACGCTATATGACGAATGATTTGTCGCAAGAGGGGATCTTGAAGGCGCTGAAGGAAGGACCGTGGGGTCGCTGCGTGTATCGCTGCGATAATAATGTCGTGGATCACCAGGTAGTCAACATGGAGTTCGAGAACGGAGCGAATGCATCGTTCATCATGTCAGGGTTGACACAGAGCGGCACGCGTCGGGTTCAGATTATGGGAACACAAGGCGAGATCATCGGGGATATGGACAAAGGATCTTTCACGCTGTACCGCTATGTATCGGGCGAAAAGGTTGAGATTGGCTGCAATGTGGAAGGCGATGGCCATGGAGGCGGCGATGACCGTATGGTAAGCTCATTCCTGCGGAATGTGCGTCAATTCGACAGCAATCCAGCGCAAGGTTTGACCTCGGCGACGGCATCTCTGCAGAGTCATTTGATCGCATTCGCGTCGGAACATTCGAGATTGAACGCAGGTCAGGCGGTCAAGCTTTCGGACTTGCAGAAGAAAGGAGAAATGTCTGTATAAGATCAAATGATACTAGGAAGCCTCTTTCGAAGTGATGGGATGCCGTCATGGAGAGGGAGGTTTTTTGATATGTATTTGATTCATGAAATCNNTTTATCGAAAAATGAAGAATTAACCTATTAGCCTTCTTCACCCTTAGGGTGGGGAAGGTTTTTCGTTAAATAATTTCAAGGCATAATAAAAGACCGCTCTACTGGAATGACTTCCGGATCTGCGGCCTTAGGACAAGATTCTATTATAGGGTCAATCTGTATCTAAAGGTGATGAGATTAATGGAATTTAACAGTCTTGATACGAGCTTCTTCTTCATAGGTGAGTGGTTTTGGGGATCTTGGAGTGTGCAAGTGGCGTTGCACAGAATATTCCATTTTTTGATAATCCTCATTACCTGAATTCATCGTTGGATTCCAATTTTCCGTTACCCAATTTTTAAGTTCCTTAAGACCTGCTAGCATTTCCTCCAGCCTCCTTTGGCGAAGAAACAATATATTTTGTATTGTTCTGGTTACGCTTTCATTATAACATGGAAATTAGTTTTTTAAAGATGTGTCCACGTGAAAAACACAGCTTTTAAGTGAACATTGTGTGTTAATTAGGGTTTGTGCTTCCTATGGAGAAAAGTGTCTCCTTGTAGGAGACACTTATATTGCATTTAAAAGGATAATCTATTGTCCTTGAGAGCCGCAAAGGATTTCTAGTAATTACCAAGCCAGCAGATGACTTTAAGGTCATAGATCGTGTTTCTCCGATTATAACTAGAACTGCATATATTGCGTACGATATTCTATTTCTGAATGGAAAATAAGGTCTTATTTTATGGGCGTTCACTTAAATGAAACTATTTTTCTAGTAATGATTGTTCTTCTGGTGGAAATAAATTTTATTTTTAAAAAAATAGAGAAAATAATTTACAGAATCAAATTTAAGTGATATCTTGAATATGTATAAAAGAAAGCGCTCACATCTTAAGGGAGATATCAATGACACTCAACAAGTTCCACGGAATAATCGCTATTATTGTAGGCGCTATGGCTGCCTATGCATTCTCAAAGATCAATTTTAAATGTAAAGATATCATCTTCATTATTTTCATATCGAGCTTGATGATTCCTAAAGAAATTATGATCGTGGCCTTATTCCGGATTACACAGCAATTTGGAATGGTGAATTCGTATAACGGTATGATTTGGCGCTGGTTATAGGCCAAGAGAACAAAATGAAAACATTAATGGTTGGTACTGCAACCTTAATGCAAGGATCTGAATCCTAATTTCGCATATAAAATGGCCGGAGCCACCATTGCTGCAATTCCGATGTTGCTAGTGTTCGTGTTATTCCAACGGTTCTTCACCAATGGAATTACAGCAGGAGCAGTTAAAGAATAAATAAAAATGTGGAGTGGGTTACTGATGAATACTGAAAATAATGTACTTAAAAAGATAAAACATAAACTAGTCGTCTCCAGTCAAGCCTTACCCGAAGAACCGCTGCATAGTCCGTTTATAATGGGAAGAATGGCTTATGCAGCATACTTGGGCGGTGCTTCAGGCATTCGGGCAAATAGCGTAGCGGATATTCAAGAAATTAAGAAAACAGTGGATCTACCTATCATTGGGATCATCAAAAGGGTATATGAAGGTTCTGAAGTGTTCATTACACCAACCCTGAAGGAAGTAGATGAGCTTTACCGCGAAGGGGTAGACATCATTGCTATGGATGCGACGGACCGGACTCGTCCGGATGGATCAACCATCTCAGAACTATTTCCTCACATAAGAGAGACCTATAAAGATCAACTGTTTATGGCAGATTGTTCTACATTTGAAGAAGCTGCTAAAGCCGTTGGACTGGGGTTCGATCTTGTGGGAACTACCTTAAGCGGATATACAGAATACACCAAAGAGCGGTCACTTCCAGATTTCGAGCTAGTTAAACAAATCGTAAGCAACTTCTCTGTGCCTGTGATAGCTGAAGGCGGTGTTTCCACTCCTGAAGAACTGAAGACAATGTTCGATCTAGGTGTTTATTCAGCAGTTGTCGGCTCAGCGATTACAAGACCAATGGAGATTACCAAAAGGTTTGTAAACGCTATTCAGTAGATTGCCGGAGAGGGTAGATAAGGATGAGAATTCTCGCTGTAGATATTGGCGGTACCAATACCAAGATGTGTATATGCGATAAACTTGGAAATGTTCATAACTTTAAGGAGTATGCAACTGAGAGCCACTTGGGAGGGCCGCATGTAATCTCAAGATTGCTTGATAAAATTGCGGAAAATGAGGATTTTGATGCCATTGCTATAAGTACGGCCGGTCAAGTCAATGTTGAAGAAGGAATTATAGTCTATGCTAACGAAAATATACCTAGATATACAGGGATGAAGATTAAGGAAATTGTAACTAATCATTTTCATAAACCTGTTATGGNNAGGCTCATTATGGTGCTGCCCAGAACTTTAACAATTTCTTATGCTTGACGTTTGGCACGGGCATTGGTGGTGCCATTGTATTGAACCGCCAAATCTATAAAGGAGCAGATGGGGTAGCGGCCGAATTTGGTCATATTCTGACACATCCATTGTCAGATGCGGTGGAGGGACTGCCTTTTTATGAGAAGTATGCTTCAACTACTGCTTTAGTCAAGATGGCTCAGCAGGCAGATCCCGAATGTATAGACGGAAAAGTTCTTTTTGATAAAATTCACAAAGGGGACGAAGCTCTGAAACAGATCTTGGATTCATGGGTAACTGAGGTGTCCGTGGGTTTAGCCTCAATTATTCATATTTTCAATCCATCCGCTATAATTATTGGGGGCGGTGTTATGGAGCAAGAAGATTTAGTTCAAAGGGTCGAGGAACGGACGAAGTCTTTAATTATGGAGAGTTTTGCGGGTGTAAGAATTGTTAAGGCCTCACTTGGGAATAAGGCAGGCTTGCTTGGCGCTTCCGCTTTATTCGCACATTAAATCATTGTAAAGGAGGGGCTTATTTGCGAACAATCAGTATTTTTTCTTCGATTCATTCCAAGTACAATAATTTGACGATTACGGAGAAGAAGGTAGCGGACTACGTCCTGGAGAACACGAGAAGTGTTGTCTATATGTCGATTACTGATCTTGCAGATGCGTGCGATGTAGGTGAATCAAGTATTTTTCGATTTTGCAAATCTTTAAGTTATAAAGGGTATCAAGAGTTCAAGATTGCACTCGCTCATAGTATCACTGTGGAGAATGAGATCCCGCAGCTTACGGATCAAATTCTAATGGACGATACTACTGAAGCTGTGGCTTCCAAAGTGCTGACCACAAATGTAAGTGCACTGAACGAGACCTATAATTTAATTGATATACAGAAGATCAATGAAGCTATTGATTATATGATAAACGCGGAACGAGTATCATTTTTCGGCGTGGGATCTTCATTAATCACGGCGATGGAAGCCAAAATTAAATTTATGCGCATTACAAACAAAACGGAGTGTTTGATGGATTCACATCTTCAGATGATGTCTGCGGCGCTAATGTCTAACCGAGATGTAGCTGTAATCATTTCTTACTCCGGTTCAACTAAAGATAGTATCGAGGTTGCAAGAAAGGCGAAGGAACGAGGCGCTAAGGTAGTATCCATTACGAGATTTGAAAAGTCACCTTTAACATCGTATTCGGATCTTACCTTACTTTGTGGTGCTAATGAGGGTCCTCTGCAGGGCGGTTCATTATCTGCTAAGATCTCACAACTCTATCTGCTGGATATTTTATATGTTGAATATTTCAAAAAGACTAGTGAGCAGTCCATTATCAATAAAGAAACAACAGCTGCAGCAGTTAGTGAGAAGCTACTATAAGTGCGAGTTCAAAAAGTATGGTTTTCAGCACCGAGAAGATTGGATGAAGGTAGAAACTGAGGAGCGGAGCGTAGTGGAAGCTTTTGTGAGCACCGGAAGTTTCGCCTGAATTCAATCTTCGATGTCGAGTAAGCTTCTTGAGCTACTTCGTGATCAAAAGCGGACTTTTTGAACAACCTCTGTAAGATAATTGAGATGTGGGGAGAATGAGACATTATGATCTTAGGTTCATTGTCATCTTGGGAAGAGCATAGCAGATACGAGAATTCAGTCATTGTAGAGGCTATTGAGGAATTGAGAGTCATCTTACAACACGAACCTGATCTCGGGCGAATCGAGATCCGCGGTAACGAGATATACGTTTCGATTATGGCTCTTGAAGCGAAGTCGCTGGAGGAACAGGTTGCTGAAAGGCATGAGGCTTATATTGATGTGCATTATCTGATCGAAGGTGAAGAAACAATCGGTTGGTCCCCTCTGCAAGAAGGGATCGAGGCTACTAAGCCTTACGATGCCGAAGCAGATTATGCACTTTATCCTCCGTCATCCGATGAAATATTGTTAACTTTGAAGCCGGGGATGTGGGCTGTCTTTTTCCCGCATGATGTACACAGACCTGGTATGGGTCAAACGGGCATGAAGATTAAGAAGGCTGTTATTAAGATACATGTAGGGTTATTAAGTTCATAGAATCTGAGCAGATGACTTCTGAAATCATAAGGAGTCATTTTTTTTGCATAGGAAATTATACAATGAAAAAAGATCAGTTTCATGGATTTGTGGAAATACACGGTCATCGTCTGCCTAGGGATATACAGCTTTCTATTTCTCTACATCAGGGTCAAAACAATAGAATTATAGGAAAAAACTCCTTGTAATTCTATAATATAAGGTCATATCGATAGAATATAGGGAATCGTTCCCTATAATTCAGCTGAACTGGCTGTTTTTAATTGAAATTGGCAAATATACAGGGAGAAATTCCGTATAAGTTCGTCATAAAACAGCTGTGATCTAATTTATAGGNNTAGGGAGGTTTTCCCTATAACACGTTCTACCTAAGCAAAATCCTCTACCAACACTAGAGTTCTTACTCGCCAAACCACTGGAAATTCCTGCGGAGAGTACAACAAGTGCTCCATAAGCTATAAATTCAAACTAACAAATGCCTATTAACCCGACAAGGTGATTTAGTTTTTATATATAAACATTATAACGTTATATTTACTTAATGCGGTTTTCGTGGTATTTTAAACATTATAATGTTATATGGAAAAAGGTGAGAACAATGGATGAAAGATACGTGCTCCGTCAGGTGAAACGAGTAAGCGGAGAAGAGATCGACATTGTAATCGAAAATGGTAAGATCGCTGAGATCACCCCGGCAGGTGAGGCGCGTGGGGGGCAGGAGTGGGAAGGTTCAGGCGCGTACGTATCCAGTGGCTGGATCGATATGCATGTGCATGCCTTTCGCGAATTTGATCCGTATGGTGACGAGATCGATGAGATCGGTGTCCAGCAAGGGGTGACCACTCTAGTCGATGCCGGTAGCTGCGGGGCGGATCGGATAGGTGATTTGGCTCGGGACGCGTCTCAGGCTAAGACGAATGTGCTGGCTTTCTTAAACATCTCGCGGATAGGACTGCTAAGAATTGATGAGTTGTCCAACCTGGAATGGATTGATAAGGAGAAGATCCTGCAAGCTGTCCGAACTTACGGGGAGATGATCGTGGGATTAAAGGCTAGGATCAGCAAAAGCGTTGTGGGTGCCAGCGGGATTGAGCCGCTGCATATTGCACGAAGCCTTTCAATGAAGACGGGGCTGCCGTTAATGGTACATATCGGTTCAGCACCGCCAGATATCAGAGAGGTTATGCCCCTTTTGCAGCGTAAGGATATCGTGACCCATTATCTCAACGGAAAAGAGAATAATTTGTTTGGTGCGGATGGTCAGCCGCTTCAGGTACTGACTGAGGCTATTGAACGGGGAGTTCATCTCGATGTGGGGCATGGAACAGCAAGCTTCTCTTTTAAGGTAGCTGAGGCTGCTAAACGTAATGGTATTGGGCTGAATACGATTAGCACGGATATCTATCGAGTGAACCGAATGAAGGGACCTGTCTTTAGCATGTCTAATGTACTTTCCAAGTTTCTATGTTTGGGCTATGCTCTGGATGAGATTGTGGCAGCGGTTACTTTCAATGCGGCGGAATGGTTGGGCAGGCCGGAGCTGGGCCGAATTCAGGTGGGTGATCCTGCAAACCTGACCCTGTTCACCTTGCAGCATGAACCTACTGTGCTTGTTGATTCTGANNTTCATGCCAAAGGAGTGGTTATGGGTGGCGAATTCATTAAATGCGAAATACGGGCTTAAACGCGTAATTAATGCAAGCGGCAGAATGAGTATCCTGGGGGTATCGGCTCCGTCTGACACAGTGATGGAAGCGATGAAACAAGGCGGACAGAGTTATGTGGAAATAGCGGATCTGGTGGATAAAGCCGGAGATTACACGGCACGAATTCTCGGCGCTGAAGCAGCGCTTATCGTTAACTCAGCCTCTAGCGGTATTGCATTGTCCGTTGCGGCGCTAGTGACTCAAGGCAATCGCCGCCGCAGTGAACGTTTGCACCAAGAAGCCATTTCACGCAATGAAATCATCATTCTGAAGGGGCATAATGTACAGTACGGAGCTCCGGTGGAAACGATGGTCTATCTAGGCGGAGGTAAACTAATTGAGGTCGGTTATGCGAATGAAGGCCGAGCCGAGCATATAGAGGACGCCATTGGTGAGCAGACGGCTGCCATTCTGTATGTGAAGTCCCACCATGCGGTGCAGAAAAATATGTTGTCTGTTGAAGAAGCATGGGACATCGCTAAACGTAAAGATATTCCGCTTATCGTAGATGCCGCAGCGGAAGAAGACCTCTGTAAATATGTGAAATACTCTGACCTGGCGATTTATAGTGGTTCTAAAGCTATTGAAGGGCCTACATCCGGTATTATTGCCGGCAAACGTAATTATGTGGAATGGGTTAAGGTCCAATTGTATGGAATAGGACGCAGTATGAAAGTCGGTAAAGAAACAACCTTTGGCCTACTGCAAGCTTTAGAGGAATACATGGTGAAGGAAGACAGAAGCGACATCGAGCAAGCGTCTTTGCAGGCACTGATGGCCCTGAATCATCTTCCTGGAATTCGTGTAGCCATTGTGCAGGATGAGGCGGGGCGTACCATCTATCGCGGCCGAGTTCAGGTTGATCCACAGCAGGCTGGTATTACGGCGAAGGAATTGGTAGAGGGGTTGCAGCAAGGCCAGATTGCGATCTATACCCGCGATTATGGAGTGAAGCAGGGATATTTCGATATTGATCCACGGCCGCTTCTTGGGGATGATCTG
>DOJM01000038.1:0-243 GCA_003529225.1 Paenibacillus sp. | reverse complement strand
TGACGATTTCACAACGTTTTTATAAGGGCCGCACCGCATTAAATGTACTCGCTAAAGATATCGCTAATGCTAAAGAGATTTATGAAGCGGCGGAAGGATATGTGCTGGTCGGTGTGCTCTCTAAGGATTATAAGACGGTTGAAGAAGCCGTAACAGCCATGAAGCAATATGGTCAAGAGATTGAAGATGCGGTATCCATTGGCTTAGGTGCAGGAGATAATCGCCAAGCGGCAATTGTGGCCG
>DOJM01000432.1:5527-10727 GCA_003529225.1 Paenibacillus sp. | reverse complement strand
TCTACTTCAATCCGGGAGATACTGGCTTTAAAGTATGGAACACTCGCTATGCCAAGATTGGTGTAGGGATTTGCTGGGATCAGTGGTACCCAGAAGCGGCTAGAGTGATGAGCCTTATGGGAGCAGAAATTCTGTTCTATCCAACCGCTATCGGATCAGAACCGCAGGATGGATCGATCGATTCTAAGGATCATTGGCAGACTTGTATGCTTGGGCATGNNCCTCCAACCGTATCGGTGAAGAAATTGATGAAGATTCGAGCATTAATTTCTATGGCTCTTCGTTCATTGCGGGACCGCAAGGCAATAAAATTGTAGAAGCAGGCCGAGACGAGCAAACTGTAATAGTGAGCGAATTTGATCTGGATGCTTTGGAAGTCGGACGGATCGAGTGGGGCGTCTTCCGTGACCGCCGGCCGGATCTGTACAAAATGATTGGTTCTTATGATGGGGACATCATTCTTTAATAGAATTCACAGTTAAATGTGCTAAAGGCATTGCTAGAGAGGATAGAATCTCTGGCAGTGCCTTTTTTGGTGTTTCATCGAGAAATACGAGGTTCTTCAAACAGAACTGCGCATAAATATCAGGATACACGGATTGGGGATTGGATTCGGCAAAATGGCGCCAAAATGGTATTTTCGCGTGAGGTTGGGGATCGTGTGCTGTTCATGGAACAGGGCGAAATCGTGGAAGAAGGCAGTCCGTAGCAATTGTTCGGAAATCCTGTGCAAGATCGGACACAATCTTTTCTATCAAAAGTATTGTAAAAGTCTGGAAAAGTAGAATATTGCTATTTTATCAGGTATATTAGAAGAGTAAACCGTGATTCAGGGATCTACTATGAAAATTCTGTCGGATACGTGGAGAGGAGGCTCTGGGATATCTTTTGTTATCATAATCTTGCGGTGATAGAGGGAGAAAACGATGAGCACATTTAAAAGCTGGTTGAACACAACCAAAAACGGACTAACAGATCAAGTGAAGAAATTCAAAAATAAAGATTTCATGAATGCGGTAGTTGCAGGCTGCGCCTTAGTTGCTGCTGCCGACGGTAAGATAGAAGAAGCTGAAAAGAATAAAATGGCTGGCTATATGAATATGAGCAATGAGCTAAAGGTGTTTGACATGAGAGACGTCATTACCCAGTTCAATTTTTATGTAAGTAACTTTGAATTCTCGCCAGAAATCGGTAAACAGGAAGCACTGAAAGCCATCGGTAAGTTTACTGGCAAACCGGATGTGGGACGCGTAATTGTGGGTGTATGCTCAGCTATTGGATCAGCTGATGGTGATTTTGATGATAATGAAAAAGCGGTTGTGCGGCATATTTGCGGTGTCTTGGGATTAAACCCTGGTGAATTCAGTTTATAAACGATGTAATACCATATACATGAGTTCGGATGAAACGTATTTAGTTCTTTAGCGTATCACTCATATAACATCCAAAAGCTAGACTAATAGATGGTGATTCTTTTTAGAGAATGGAGGTACGTAAAGTTGGCTGGAATTAATCTGGTAAAAGGTCAGAAGATTGATCTCACAAAANNTATCTAACGTAATTGTAGGTTTAGGTTGGGATCCGGCTGAGCCGGCTCGAGGATTCTTCGGTGTGAAGAAACAGGCCAACGTGGACTGTGACGCTTCAGCACTGATGCTGAACGAGAATGGTAAGCTAGTTAAGAAGGGTAACCTGGTGTGCTTCCATAACAAGCAAAGTCCTTGTAACTCTGTCATTCACTCCGGAGACAATCTCACGGGTGATGGTGACGGAGACGATGAGCAAATCATGGTTAACCTGAATGCCATTCCTTCCGATGTACACAAGGTTCTGGTAGTTGTGAATATTTATGATGCCACGAATCGCAAACAGGATTTCGGATTGATTAAATCAGCTTATATCCGTGTGATGAACGCTGTAGGCAACAATGAGCTAATCCGTTTCAACCTATCTGATAATTACAATGGCTATACGGCGCTTATTTGTGGGGAACTTTACCGTCAAGGTGGAGAGTGGAAGTTCGCCGCAATTGGTGAGGGTAGTCACGCGGCACATATCAATCAACTGGCAGAACGCTACGTATAATCCAAATAAAAGAAAAGAGGAATGTTATCATGGCAATTAATCTATCTAAAGGTCAAAAGATCGATTTAACAAAAACAAATCCAGGCCTGTCCAAAATCACAGTGGGTCTTGGTTGGGACACTAATAAATATGACGGCGGTAAAGATTTTGACTTGGACGTTTCCGTATTCTTGACTAATGCGAACAGCAAAGTTGAAAAAGAAACCAACTTCATTTATTTCAATAATAAACAGAACGAGAACGCTTCTGTTGTTCATACAGGTGATAACCGTACGGGTGACGGCGATGGTGATGATGAGCAGATTCAAGTGGATCTTCTGAGTATCCCAGCGGATGTAGAAAAGGTTGCTTTTACTATTACAATTTATGAAGCTGAAGCAAGAAGCCAAAACTTCGGACAAGTTTCCCGTTCTTATGTGCGTATCGTAAATGATTTGAACAATGAAGAACTAATCCGCTTCGATCTGGGTGAAGACTTCTCTATTGAAACTGGCGTTGTTGTCGGTGAATTGTATCGTCATGGTGCAGAGTGGAAGTTCAATGCAATCGGTAGCGGCTACAAAGACGGTTTGAGCGGTTTGACTCGCGATTACGGCTTGCAATAAATCTTGCGGTATAAATCTTGTATTACACAGTGAACTGAATCTACTCATGAAAGAAGGTTATGTCAGTGACGATCAGTCTTTCCAAAGGACAGCGGATTGATCTTACCAAGACTAATCCAGGTCTGACAAAGGTAGTAGTTGGATTGGGCTGGGACACTAACAAGTATAGTGGAGGTCAAGATTTTGACCTCGATGCTTCAGCGTTTCTGCTTCATGAAGACGGAAAAGCTAAAGGTACAGATGATTTTGTGTTTTATAACAACCCAAATGGTGGTGCAGGCTCTGTAGTCTACACGGGAGATAACCGTACAGGAGAAGGCGACGGAGATGACGAGCAAGTTATCGTTGATTTCAGCAAAGTCCCTACCCATATTCAGCGTATTGGTATAACCGTTACGATTTATGATTACGAAACTCGTGCACAGAACTTTGGACAAGTATCCAATGCTTTCGTACGAGTTGTGGATGCTTCCACAGATCGTGAAGTACTCCGTTTCGACCTGGGTGAAGATTTCTCAACAGAGACGGCGGTTGTATTCTGTGAATTTTACCGCCATGGTGCGGATTGGAAATTCCAGGCAATCGGTAGTGGTTTTGGCGGCGGTCTTAGCGCATTGTGTAAAAATTATGGGCTGGACGCGCAATAGCATTTTCCGGGCGGGGTCATCACCGATCCTGCCCTTTTTTTAAAAATATAAGAAGGTATAAGCTTAATACAGTACTATATGTCTTATATTTGTTGCTCAAACGCTAACCGTCTTTACAGGACGCCGAAGGCGTTTATATTTGATTGATTAGGGATCCCCTCACATATATTTCTCGTTTAAACGCTTGCCGTACTTATAAGGACACCGAAGGCGTTATGATTGCTCCATTTATAAAGGTGGTGTAAGAATGGGTATTACAGTTGTCAAAGGACAAAAGGTTGATTTAACTAAAGGGAATCCTGGGCTTGGTTCTCTTATCGTAGAGATTGGCTGGCAATCGCCATCTTCACTTGAGATTGATACTTCTGCTTTTCTGCTTGGAGCGCAAGGTAAAGTAAGCAAAGATGAGGATTTGATATTTTATAATAATCCGTCTACACCTTATATCAGATATAAGGAAATGCCTGCATCAAACAGCCTCAAGCAATTTGACGTGGAATTAAACAAAGTTCCTTCTGATGTGATGAAACTCGCGTTTACACTTACCATTTATGATGGGGAGAAGCGGGGTCAAAGCTTTAGGCAAGTAAATCAGGCCTATTTTCGGATTCTGAATCAAGTAACAGGTGCGGAGCTTCTCCGATGTGATCTTGAAAATCATTTCTCCGTGGAAACGGCTATTGTGGTAGGAGAATTATATAGATATAACGGTGAATGGAAATTCAGCGCCATTGCCGCGGGTTTTGCTGGTGGTCTACAGGAACTGTGTCGGAATTTCGGGATAGAAGCGAACGATGAACCGACACCGACACCAGTGCCTAAGCCTGCTGCTCCGCCGCAGCCAGAGCTTAAACGTCAATCAGCGCCGGTAACGGAGCCTAAGATTCAGATTCCACCTCCTCCTCCTCCTGCGCCTTCACCTGTAATACCCCCTCCGGTCAATCTCAACCTGAAGAAGATCGAACTGAAGAAAAAAGGTGATTCGATCAACCTGAAGAAATCAGCTGGTGGTTTGGGCGAATTGCTAATTAACCTCAATTGGAATCAGAAGCAGGGTGGAGGGCTTTTTAATCGTAAAAATGGTGTGGATTTAGATCTTGCTTGCCTCTATGAGTTGAAGAATGGCAGTAAGGGAGTAGTTCAAGCGCTGGGCAATGCTTTTGGCTCGTTGAACCAACCTCCTTATGTCATGCTTGATGGAGATGACCGGACAGGCTCTGTAACAACCGGTGAGAATCTGCGGATTAATGGCAGCAAAATTGCTGATATTGAACGGATTCTAATTTTTTCTTTTATTTATAAAGGTGTTACCAATTGGTCAGAAGCTGACGGTGTTGTCACGATTACCCAAAGTGGTGGCCCCGATATTATTGTCAATTTGGACGAGCATAACAACCGCAAAGGCATGTGTGCAATCGCGTTATTTCGAAATGTGAATAACGAGACATTCAGTGTTGAACGGCTGGTCCAATATTACAGTGGTCATCGGGAGATTGATGAGGCTTATGGGTGGGGACTGCGCTGGGTNNGCGCAAGTGTAATGGATTGGTTCGCTGAATTTTTTAGGAATATTAGTGAGAACTACGGTCATTTTTTCTCATGGAGCGATGTGGTAGGTACGCTCTCAGACCCGGTTAGCTGGGGGATTATTGGCAGCTTAGTTCTGCTAGAGGGGCTGCTCTCAGCAGATAATGCGCTTGTTCTCGCCGTCATGGTTAAGCATTTACCTAAAGAACAACAGAAGAAGGCGCTCTTTTACGGTATTATAGGAGCTTATGTATTCAGATTTTTAGCTATTGGTCTAGGGACATTTCTTATTAAATTTATGTTGGTTAAGGTTCTTGGTGCAGCCTATCTCTTTTA
>DOJM01000432.1:940-5521 GCA_003529225.1 Paenibacillus sp. | reverse complement strand
TTATTTAAGGGCGGTGGCGATGAGAAGATCGAGAATAAGGGGTTCTCTTTTTGGAAGACGGTTCTCCTTGTTGAATTAATGGATATTGCTTTCAGTATTGATAGTGTTATTGCTGCATTTGGTGTTAGTAACCAGGTTTGGGTGCTCTTTATGGGCGGAATCATAGGCGTTCTGATGATGCGGGGAGTAGCGCAATTATTCTTGAAGCTTATTGATAAAATTCCGGAACTCGAGCGTGCCGCTTTTGCTCTTATTGCCATTATTGCTGGTAAAATGCTCGCGGGCGCTTTTGGGTACGAAATGCCACATGTATTATTCTTTTCAATCATTATTCTTGTATTCGGTGGTACGATCCTTTACAGCGTACTGCGTAAGAAAAAAGAAGCCCATAGAAATGCTTGATTTCAAAGCTGGTTGAACACTGCTGCTTTCAGGTAATCGTATATGTTTATAGCGTAGGCCTTCACTTATATATGAGAGAACCGGATGGGTATAGCTGGTTCTGCCACTCTCTATAGGAGAGGCCTACGCTTGTTTTGCTTGGCTTCGCAAAACTATAAGGGGGAACCATCTTGAGATACTTCGATTACCTGACGAAAGAACAAGAAATAGCCTTATTTTATAATCCGCCGATTTCATTTAACCATAATACTACGAGTAAAGATTTGCTGGCTCATGCTGTTGGAGCTGCCCTTTATATGCCAGCAACTCGTGCTAGTGTTCCCGANNTTGTAACCGTTATTATTGATCTGGAGGATGCGATCGGAGATAACGAGGTTGACTATGCAGAGGAGTCTCTCATTCAGCATCTTATTTTTCTCGCCGCATATGAGGAGAATGAGCCAAGCGGGAGTGATAGTCTTCCGCTTCTCTTCATCCGAGTTCGTAACCCGGAGCAGCTACGGCAGCTGATTTTTCGATTAGGATCTTTGGTTACGATGTTAACAGGGTTTGTTTTCCCTAAGTTTTCGGTCGACAACGGAATTCAATATTTCGAGGCGATAGCCGATTACAATAGAACGCGCAATTACTCAGACCCAGTGCTTTATGGCATGCCAATCCTGGAAAGTGCGCCTATTATTTACCGGGAGAGCCGGGTAGATAGTCTTTTATCTATTCGTAATTTGCTAGGCAACTACCGCGAATATGTGTTGAACGTTAGAATTGGAGCAACAGACTTCTCAAGTTTATTCGGACTGCGCCGTAGTCCTGATATTAGTATTTATGATCTTACCCCTATTCGAGACTGCATATCGGATATTATTAATATTTTTGGTAGAGTGGAAGAAGGGTATGTAATTTCCGGACCCGTCTGGGAATATTTTGCGAATAAAGGGCATCGGGTACTCAGACCACAGCTACGGCAGACTCCGTTTGAGGACACCTATGGTAAAAACGGCCGCGACATGCGAAATAGTTACATTTCTAGCAGCATGGACGGGCTTATTCGTGAAGTGATTTTAGATAAAGAAAATGGGATCTTGGGCAAGACGATTATACATCCCTCACACCTCAGACCTGTTCANNTACACGGTAATGCACGAGGAATATGTTGACGCCTGCAGTATCGTAGAGAGTAACGATGGTAGCCTTGGAGTCTTCAAGAGTCAATATTCTAATAAGATGAATGAGATTAAGCCGCATTTGAACTGGGCAAAACGGATTTTACTACGATCACAAATATACGGGGTGTTACATGAACAACAGCATTTTGTCGGATTATTACCCGAAAACGAATTTACACACGTATAACATAGTCGAGAACCTGCAGGTCACGGTTACCGAAACATCTAATCCCTTTCATTTGCCTGTGGATACTTTATTCTCCATGGCAGCCCGGATTAATAAGAAACGCTCCTTTTTGTTCGTCNNTTGGCAAACATATCCCTGTTAATCCGTACACCTCTCTGTTAAGTGGTGCTGCATTAGCGCTGCTGTTATATCAGGAGATGAACGGTAATTCTGCGGATACTGGTAGGATGGAAGACTTACTGGATAAAGCTGTACACGGACTGATGCACCCTGAGTCTGCCAAAGAAGCCTATCAGCATTTATTAGCCGCACGATTAGTTCTTCCTAGGCCTGTTGTCTTTATTGGTTTTGCTGAGACTGCAACTGCACTGGGTCACAGTGTGTACAACATGTTTGCTGATGCAGCATCATATATTCATACTACTCGTGAACAAATTATTGATTTAGAGTCGATTGTTAGCTTTGAAGAGGAGCATTCACATGCGGTTGATCATCTCTGTTACGCTTTGAACGCAGAACTGTTATCAGGGACTGAGCCGATTATACTAGTGGATGATGAGATTACAACGGGGAATACAGCAATTAATACGATCCGTGATATTCAGTCCAAATTCCCTCGGGAGGAATACGTAGTCGTTTCTATTTTGGATTGGAGGAGCGGCAATAATCTTCTCACCTATAGCGAGTTAGAACAGGAACTGGGGATTCGGATTAAGTCCTTATGTTTGCTTCAGGGCAGTATTGAAGTAAAAGGCACGCCTTTGCTCAATGCTAGGGATGACAAAGAGTTGTTATCATCTTCCGTGGAATCCGGAGTGGTGACCACTTATGTGGTAGACGGTTTAGAACGTCTGCAGGCGACATCCATAGATTCATATGGTGAAACCAATGCATCCCCTTATGTGAAGTACAGCGGACGTTTCGGACTGGAATCTCTGAATAATGATAAGGTTGATTTGGGAGTAACCCGGATAGCTGCACAGCTTAGAGAACTGCGTGAGGCAGATTCTAGGACTCTAGTGATGGGTGTTGGGGAATTCATGTATCTTCCTATGCGGATAGCGGCTGAGATGGGGGAAGGCATTTCATATCAATCCTCTACTCGTAGCCCAATCCACCCTGAGCGTCGACCAGATTACGGGGTGCATAGTGCTGCTGCATATCCTTCAGCTGGCGATCCGGAAGTTACAAACTTTATTTATAATGTGGACCCTGATCAGTATGATGAAATATTTGTGTTGATTGAGCGTGATGTACCGCATGAGCGAATGAAACCCATGCTTGATATACTGAAGTCACTAGCCCTCCATAAAGTACATCTTATTGTACTGACTCCTGAAGGAAGAAGTGGAGGCCCCCAGCTATGAAGGGAACAAGAAATCATAAGGTCATGGACAAAAAAATTGCAGAACCGGTTCCGCTAGGTAGCTATCCACCGTCAGATGTTACGTTTCTGCTGAAGGATCTTAGTGATGTTTCGTTAGAACTGGCGACGGAAGAAAGGGAGGAAGCTATTCAATCGGGTGTCCATTATTCTGAGATGCTGCCTATTGAATATCAGCCTACCGAGCAGTATATTGACTTGTTTCATGAGACGCTGCAGCAATCGGCTAAGAAGGTAGCTTTGGCTGTTGCGATTGTCTCTGAGATGATTGTCGCAAGAAGAGGGCAAGGTTGTGTGCTTGTCTCTTTGGCTAGAGCAGGAACTCCCGTTGGGATATTGATTAAGCGTTATATAGCAGAGAGATACAAAGTAGAACTACCGCATTATAGTATTTCTATTATTCGGGGAAAAGGTATAGATCAGAATGCGATACTCTACATTCTGCAGAAGCATGGACTTGATGCTGGTTTGCAGTTTGTTGATGGATGGACAGGAAAAGGGGCTATCCGTGGGGTGCTGATTGATTCATGCAACAGCCTCTATGAGAAGTATGGTATTCGCTTAAATGATGATCTTGCCGTTTTGGCTGACCCTGGAAACTGCGCAGGCACATTTGGGACTAGAGAAGACTATCTCATTCCTAGCGCCTGCTTAAACTCTACCGTGTCAGGGCTGATGAGCCGAACGGTGTTACACGCTGATCTCATTGGTCCTGAGGATTTTCATGGCTCAAAGTTTTATAGGGAGTGGCTGGATGCGGACGAGTCCAATGTATTTATTGATACCATTTGCCCGTATTTTCCTTCCGTAGTAGCAGAAGCGAAGAGCGTTTGCGAACAGATGCTGGAGCATACGCCAGATATCACTTGGCAGGGTCTTCGTGATATTCAGAGTATTCAGGAGACTTTCGGTATAGATAACATTAATCTGATAAAGCCGGGAGTCGGCGAAACAACCCGCGTATTATTGCGCAGAGTACCTTGGAAAATTCTTGTCGATACTATGGATAATCCGAATCTAAAGCATATTCTTCTCTTAGCGAAGGACCGGGGCGTTCCTGTTGAGATCTTTCCTGGAATGACGTACTCCTGTTGCGGAATAATTAAACCGCTGAAAGGGGAGACAGAATGATATATGCTAGTGATCTGGACCGTACTTTGATCTATTCATTAGGTGCAATTGGTGTTCCTGAGAATACTCCGGGGCTAATTCCGGCGGAAATCATAGAGGGAAAGACAAGATCCTATATTTCGCAGCAAGCATTGAATCAGCTGATAAATTTGAATACACGGATTATTTTCATTCCGGTTACTACACGTACGATACAACAATACAAGCGTATCAATCTGTTTCAAGAAACGGTCATACCTGACTATGCGGTTACAAGCAATGGGGGAAATATCCTAATCGGTGGTGTTGTCGATAAGGAATGGAGAGAATCAATC
>DOJM01000432.1:0-923 GCA_003529225.1 Paenibacillus sp. | reverse complement strand
ATCAGTTGCCTTTAGATGAAATCACTAATCTGTCAGATCGGCTCTATAATCTCGGCTGGAGAGTTTCTTTACAAGGCCGGAAGCTGTACGCTGTGCCGGCTGCCGTGAACAAAAGCGACGCTATACTTCATTTGCGGCGCACCGTCCGTTCGGAACCTATGGTGGCATCCGGGGATTCATTGCTAGATAAGAGTCTGCTTGAGAGTGCCGACTATGCTATTGCCCCTTGCCATGGTGAAATATTTGCAGAGCAACAGAGTGGTCTTGTAAAATCAAGATATCCATTTACGAAAGAATCAGGTGTATTTGCTGGAGATGAGATTTTGCAGTATGTAAATATGATCTATAATAATCTAACTGCATTGGGAGTGGGGCCACTATGAAAAAGGTAAATATTTATTTCAATCGTTGGTTTTCCGTGGCTTACCATTATATGAATCTCCTCCGCAATAACGAGGATGGTATACCGGTTCAAATCTTTGCAACACACCCTGATATCCGCCATATGTCGCTACAAGGTGCTGATTTTGCTGAAACCGAGCCAGCGCTGAAGGGAATAGAATATGTTCAGTTTTGCGTTGATTTCTGTCGGCGTAATGAGATTGATGTTTTTATTCCTCGGCTAAACATGCTTGATATTGCTTTACATGCGGCAATGTTTGATGCGATTGGTACGAAGGTTCTGGTCTGCAGAGATCTTGATCTGCTGGAGTCCATTATGGACAAAGGTAAATTTTACGAGAATGTTAGTGAGCAGGGCATCATGAGTATCCCAGATTATCATGTGGTTAGTACAGCGGAGCAATTTAAAGAGGCTTTTGATGACCTTGTTGCCAAGGGACACCGTGTCTGCTTTAAGCCTACTGAAACAGAAGGTGGGTTAGGCTTCCGCATTATCGACAATACCCGTGACCCTCTTCAGG
>DOJM01000434.1:6785-7062 GCA_003529225.1 Paenibacillus sp. | reverse complement strand
TTGACCATGGTTACCTCCTACTGCCTCCATTATTTAATCTTCTATATCATTCGACTTAATTGGATATTTCCCCTTTTATAGTATAAATAACTATGGTCCTGTTACGGATGGTACACATTACGTTAATTACTATATCTTTTGAAATATTAGAGTCGCCTCATCTCATTTGTAACAGTTGTGTAACGCAAAAAAAAGCTTGCCACCGTACTTCAGTGGCACAGCTCCTTTTGGTTTTGTGGATTTACAGTATGGTGGAGAGGGGATTCGAACCCCTGTC
>DOJM01000434.1:0-6664 GCA_003529225.1 Paenibacillus sp. | reverse complement strand
AGCACCATGATCATCTAGAAGCCTTTATCACTTTTCTGAGCCGCGTCAATCATCCGTTGGAACTCTGGGCGGGCATCTGATGCTCCCTAATTATTTACTTTCTCAAAGTATTGATTTCCTGTTCAGTTAATCCAGTCGCCTTTGCAATAGTCGTTATGTCCAGATTCAGGGCCAGCATGTTCTTTGCTACCTCTTTTATACCTGCCAGCTTCGCACTTTCCATCATAGATGCTTCATCATGCAAATACTTGTGTCTAGCCTCATACAATCGTCTGGCGTCAGAATCCTGACTTAAGTACTGCAAAGTATCCATTGCCTTCTCCAGTCCCGGCTCGTTCATCTTCAACACTTCCCATTGTGATGTAATTAGCACCTTTCAGAAACAACAGCCAATTGATCAATCCACCCTCAGATGGAACGCTGTGTTCATCCAGTTTTCGGTAACTCCAAGAAATGGACCTCAATGTCATCAATCAAGGATAACCCTGTCCGGTCTTCCCGCAGATGAAATACGTTATGATATTGATCATTGTTCAGAAACGAGTAGTTTAGAATATTGATCGTCACGCATTTCTTCAACTCTGGATACTTGTCGCCCTCGCTGAGTTGACTGGCATACCGTTTGCTCCAATAAAAGAGCGTTCGCTTCTCTATCTCATACTTATTAAAAAAGCTGCATCTCAATATCAATCAGTTTTCATTCAGAGGTCTTGGTGTAAACATCAAAGATGGATTGTTTGTCGAGCCGAGGCAGAACTATTTAAGGCTACAACTAGCCGTACAAATATAAAATTGAAATTTATATAAGTTTAAACCGAATGATTAATTTAAAGATATTACCTACTTAAAGTATACATACTGTTTACTATTAATTAACTTTTCATTTTCCCATAGCTCAAGATTATTACGATAAGGCTCCTCATCATTTCCAAAGGAACGATACTTATCCTTAGTAGAGATAGTAATGATCATTTTATATTTATCCTTTTTTTGTAATTTAATGTGGATTTTACTTATCCGGTACCTACAGCATTAAAATAAAATCAACAAGCTCGTTTTAGACATTTACTATTTATTACATCATTTTAAACAGGTATAAAGACCTATCTTTTGTCGAATAAAGTCAACCGATAAAATGAAATAAGGTCTTTTTTCATAATAAAGGAGTGGGCTAATATGAAAATTTCTACCTGGCTTAAAACGATGAGTGGATTTTTTATTTTTCTGACGGTCCTGAACGGAATTAGTATGTATAACCTTCAAAAGAGCGTAACGCAGGAACGCGTCGCTGTAAAAAGGCAAGTAGAATTCAAGCAATTAGGTATCGATTTAGCCAACTCTTCGGAATATTTGACTAACGAAGCAAGAGCTTTCGTGCAGTTCGGAAATAAAGTCCACTATGACAACTATTGGAAGGAAGTAAACGAGACCAAAACGAGAGATCATGTAGTGGAGAAATTAACTGAATTGGGTGCGCCCAAAGAAGAGCTGGATCTTATATCACAGTCAAAACAAAACTCGGATACTCTTGTCAAAACAGAAAGTGCGGCAATGAAAGCTGTAGAAGGCAAAGATTTTACCAAAGCCCGGGAACTCATGTTTGACAGCAATTACGATGCAAACAAAAAGATCATCTTGAAGCCGCTGCAGCAGTTTCAACAAAAGATGAATACTAGAGCGGAAAATGAAGCAAACGCTGCCAAGCAAAAAGCAAGCTTGATGCTTACCACAACTGTTCTTTTACTTATAGTTACATTTGGGGCATTACTTGCAATACTTATTATTATTTTTGTTAAGTTAAAACCGCTTAAGTTAGTCAATGAAAAAATCGCCGAAATTGCGAAAAACGGGGGTGATCTTACCGGAAGACTGGATTACTCCGGCAGGGATGAAATCGGAGAAATCTCAAAATCCTTAAATGCTATGTTGGAGACTCTGCAATCCATTATTAAAGATGTCCGCGATACCTCCCGTAGTGTATTGAGTTCGTCGAGTAAACTGGTTGAAAATACGAAAGAAACTGCAAGTGCGACAGAGGAAATTACGAGACAGGGAAACAGTATTGAGCGAGGGGCGGCAACATCAGTGCAAAGCACACTTGATGCTTCACAAGCAATCAATGAAATGTCTACAGGTGTGCAGCGTGTCGCCGAATCCGCAGAGGATCTTGCCGATGCCGCAACGGAGACGGAGAAAGAGGCAGCAAGCGGTGTGAATTTTATACAGCAAGTTAGCAAGCAGATGGCCCAAATTAGCGATTCTGTAAGTTCTACTGTAGAAATCGTATCTAATTTGAAAGAACGCTCTTCTCATATTGAAAAAATTGTTAGCACCATCACAGAAATATCGAGTCAAACGAATTTGCTTGCGTTAAATGCTTCAATTGAAGCGGCAAGAGCAGGCGAACATGGAAGAGGCTTTTCGGTAGTGGCCAGCGAAATCCGAAAGCTGGCAGAGCATTCCTCTACTTCAACAGGACAAATATTCGGATTGCTTCAAGATCTTGTGAAAGACTCTCAAGAAACTGAACGTGCGATGCAGCAAGTGACGGGAGAAGTATTGACAGGCCAAAAGAAGATGGAAGAAGCAATCGAATCATTTGAAAACATTTTGAAATCCACTCAGAGAGTAGCTTTGCAAGTTCATGAGGTTTCTGCTATCAGCGAACAAATGGCGGCAGGCTCAGAAGAAATTGCAGCATCTGTTTCCGAAATGGCAACTGTAGCTGAAGAATCGCTTACAGGAGTTAAAGCTGTGAACAATATGACTGCCAAGCAAAACTCCTTAGTTCAGGAGGTTGCTTCACTTACTGACTTGCTTAGCAAAGATTCTCAAAGCTTGGAAGCTCTCGTTACGAAGTTTAAAGTATAAAATGAATTGCTAGTATGTGATTTATTCTTTTTATATTACTCGTTCTGATTAATTTATTTATAGGATCACTGACCGAATGGGTCGAAAAGAGTACTTTTACGTCATTTAGTTAAAACCGCCCGATACGGATGACTTTAGAACATGCCGTTACAGACAGCACGGTGAACCACACGATGCCTAAGTCGACTCCTAAAATAATCTCAACATCATGCGGTGGAGGATGGTGGTTTTGGTCTAATTTTATCACGAACAGTGGCAAGCTGATTACAGAAGAAAAAAGAGCAGTGGACACAGAAGATCATCTGTGTCCACCGCTCTTTTCCTTATAAAGATTCCATACCCATGAGAATTTCCCAGAACTTAAACGATTCGTCCAGGCCTACGTTCAGCGAACCTGTAATCCCTAAAGTTGCCACAAAATATGGAGCCAAGGGGAGTCGAATCCCTGTCCGACGATTAGGAAACATAAGTTTCTACGAGTGTAGAGAATAAAAAACAAGAATCCAAGTCTAAAAATCCATCCAGAAAAATTGGGAGACAGCGAGAATGAGCCCAATTACATTCACAACGATAAAAAACCACTTTTTGGCCCTTCGGCTTATAGGCTCTAGCCCTAAAAACAAAGTCCAAGCCAAAATTCCGTTTAACCCAACCATAATAATGAGAGCCAACCACCAATTAGCTACCATTTTGATTTAGTCCTCTCCTCACCTGAATACCTATTCCATGGAATCCTCTTTAAAATTACTTTAATTCCCTCTTTTTTGTCAACTTCTAGAATTACACATGTATGGAGCCGAGGGGAGTCGAACCCCAAAAACCAGCCAGAGGAAATTCCCTCCTCTGGCTGGTTTGTTTTGTTCTAAAGAGCTTCTCTCCCATGCAGGGAGTACATCACTGGTTATGGATGTTGAATTTCTTAATATTGTCCTCCAGATCCTTAGAAAGTCCCTGCAGCTGAGTCAGATAACCTGCTATATCATCAATCGTAGCCAGCTGTTCCTCTGCTGCCGCGGACACCTCTTGGGTAATGGCAGCATTCTCTTCCGTAATCGCTGAGATACTGGTGAAGATGTCTGTGAGTTCATGGCGTTTTTCAACCATCAACTGGACCTGGTCGTCAACTTGGTTCGTCATTTCCATTTGGCTGTTCACGGAAACCATAATATCGTTAAAGATGGATTCGGTTTCTCGAACCGCCGTTTCCTGGTCTATAAATAGTTCACGGGATGTACCCATGGCCTGAACAGCCGCTCCCACCTGGTTTTTTACAGTTGAAATAATGTGACTGATATTATTCGCAGCAGAAGCTGATTGCTCCGCGAGCTTGCGGATCTCGGCAGCTACCACAGAGAATCCCCGCCCATGTTCACCTGCTCTTGAAGCCTCAATGGATGCATTTAGAGCCAGCAAATTCGTCTGACCGGAGATTTCAAGAATCGTACCGAGTATGCCGCTGATTTCACTAGTACTACCACTCACATGATTAATAGCTTGTGCTGTTTCCTCGGAAGCTCGTTGTGTGCTGTTAAATTTCCCTACTAACTCCTGTACAATTACGATACCGCGTTGGTTCAATTCGGCTGTACGACGAGCAAGATCCAGTATTTCCTGAGCGGATGCAGTAACTTGATCGATCGCTCCGCCGAGCTGTTCAACTTTTTCAGAGCCCTCCATAACATTGTTAGCTTCATCACTAGAAGCGGAAGCAAGTTGAATGATGGACTCGGTAATGAGTGAGGAAGCATTTTGTGTCTGATCCATGCTGTCTGTAAGTTTATCCGCCGATTGAGAGACAATTTGCCCCGAAGTAGAAATGCCGCCGATCATGTTCTGAATATCCTGCTTCATCGCATCAATAGCCCGTACCATGGTGCCTACTTCACTTCGCTTGTTCAGCATAGATTGCGGAATATCGACCGCCAAGTCACCACTGCCGATTTGCTGCAAATACTGAACAGCCGCATTTAACGGCTTCGTAATCGCGCCAGCTAAATACAAAGCTACTCCGATAGCGACAACAGCGATAACAGCCATGATGAGGAAAATAATGTTTTGGATCGCATTAACTGATTCCGCTACTTCACTCTCGTCCATGATTGCAATATATTTCCAACCATTCTCCGGTGATACGTAGACACTAGCATTGTAGTTCTGCTTATTCAAGGTGATGTCCAAATTTTTACCTGCAAGTTTGTCAATGTCAGCAAATTCGGCTATACCCAGAGCCTTTAGATTTGTAAAGTTGATTTCCGGGTTCTTAGGATTTGCGAGGATCGTACCGGTTTGATCTGCCAAGATGACATAGCCTGCTTTACCGATCTTCATGTTATTGATGGTATCGGTCAGAAAGTCCAAACTTACGTCTACACCTTGGACACCAACGATGTTACCTGTGTCATCCTTAATGGTAACCGAAGAGCTAACGATCGGTGTACCTGTGGTAAAGGCAGCGTAAGCACCCGAGCGTACGATTTTGTCGGGATTCTCAACCGCCTGGGTGTACCAGGCTCTTGATCTCGGTTCAAATTTATCGGTGGAAGTACCATCCGGCCATTGTATGTATCCGCCATCCTTTGTTCCCAAATAGATATAAGGCACATTTGGATGTGTCTTAGAATATTCCAAGAAAAAGTTATAAATCTTAGCTTCTATACCTCCATTTTTAGCTGGAGTCATCTGAAGAGTTCCATCTGCTCCTACTACATCCACATAAGAGGTGATGGAACTGTCGATCTTATTGACGAGTGAGCTCTTTGCAAAATATTCAACCGATTCATTCACGGTAGTAAAGTACAAGTCTATAGCACCGCTAACTTGTTCGATTTCCTTTCGAGTTGCATCGTAGAAATCCTCCGTCATATCCTTCTTAACTTGCCGGTTGATCCCGAGTCCCATCGATAATGTCGACAGCAATACCAGGACCACCATCGTAACCAATAGTTGAAGCTTTAGATTCCACTGTAGTTTCTTTCTCAAGTTGTTTCTCCTCCATCTTGTTATGTAAACATGAATTTTGTCTATACATAACTATCGGTAAAAGAATGGCTTTTGTTATATATTGTCGAATTCCATTCATTTATTCAGAGGAAATGACGATAACTGTTACAGGGAGAGAAAATGAGCATTAAGAACTAATTAAAAAAGACATCAGGAGGCAAGACACTTGAGAAAAAAATATATAAACTTCAAAGCTTTACTAGCTATTTTGCTAGTTTTCTCGATTTTGCCATGGAATCATGCAAATGCCGAAATAGCAAAGAGTACGTTTGATCCGTTTGAGAAAAGCATCGATGAAGTCACAAAAGCACTGGACACAAAGCAAATTACATCGGAAGAGCTTGTGGAGTACTATCTGAAACGTATTGAAGCCTTTGATAAACAAGGCCCTGTTATAAATTCTATTATTACGGTTAACAACCAAGCTCTTGAAACAGCAAAGGCACTCGATACCGAGCGAAAATCGAAAGGACCAAGAAGCAAGCTTCACGGCATTCCTTTTGTCGTAAAGGATAACTATGATGTGGTTGGCATGCCGACCACAGCTGGGGCTGTAGCTCTGAAGAATGAAAACCCTACTAAGAATTCATTCACCGTACAGAAGCTTATCGATGCCGGAGCCATTGTAATTGCTAAAACAAACATGTCCGAGCTCGCCGCTTCCTATGGCAGACTGGGCTATAGCTCCATGGGCGGTTTGACAATTAATCCTTACAATCTGAACCGTGATGCTTCCGGTTCCAGCAGCGGTAGTGCAGCAGCGGTAGCGGCTAACTTTGCAGTATTCGGACTT
>DOJM01000610.1 GCA_003529225.1 Paenibacillus sp. | reverse complement strand
AATAAATGGAATTGACGCTGTATTGTACAATGGCAAAGCTGTAGACTGGGAAGCCAATGGTGTGTTATACGGTGTAACATCCGCTAGCTTGGATAAGGATGATTTGATCAAAGTAGCAGAGTCTATCCACTGATCAATTAGATTAAGTAAATGGCAGGTGGCTTATGCTGCTGATTGGAATGTAACTAAACTGGAAGCCCGCATTTTGCGGGCTTTTTGAATAGGGAAGCTCTCCCTATAAATTCCTTTTTTAGATTCGTTAAAATAAATCGAACGATATCTCNNTAAGCTCATTACGCTTACGCTAGCCGGCAATCGTGATGCGTATGGTGAGCTATATGAAGCAACGATCCGGGATGTGTATCAGACCGTTCATTTCCTCGTTCACGAAACCTCCGATGTGGACGATATCGTTCAGGAGATTTACATTCAGGTGCACCGTTCTCTTGAACAATTTGACGTGAATCGCCCCTTTAAGCCTTGGCTGATGGGAGTGGTCATGCGGCAAATTCATGCCTATCGAAGAAAGAGATGGACGCATCTCCGAATGGTTAAAAAAGTAGAACAAACAGATCTAATGCTGGAGCATGATTTCACGAGTGATGTTGTGGACAGGTTATCTAACCGCCGCCTGCTAGCAAGTGTAGATCGTCTTCCATTTAAGCTGAAGCAGGTGATTATTCTGCATTATTTAAACGAATATTCACAGGAAGAAAGTGCTGCGATACTGGGTATTCCGCTCGGAACCGTGAAATCTCGTATTCACGCTGCACTGCAGAAGCTTCGTCAGAAGTCAGACAATCATACTCTTTTTAAGGGAAAGGTGGAGGACCTGCATGAATTTCAATGAAGAGTTACGGACAGTTCTGCAGGAAGAGGCGAGAAATCTAAGTGCCCCACTTGAACTGAAGGAGCAAATACTAAATAGGGCCGTAGCCAAACAAGGGGGAAGACGTATGAAGAAATGGCTCGTGGCAAGTATTATGGCGGCTGCACTATTAATTCCTACTGGAGCTTATGCCGGATATCATTATTTGGCAGACAACATGTATGGATCCCCAGCAACTGCTGCTACGATAGGAGTAACCCAGCAACAATATGACAGGCTTGAGGACAAACTGCAAAACGCGAAGCAAAGCTTTGACGAAGAGGAATTCACAAAGCTGATGTCCTTACTAGAGGAATTGGGATCTTATAATCTGCAAATGGCCGATGCTGAAGGCGTCTTTCACCTAGAACAGTTAGGTGCTAAGGACCAGAAGGCATATAAAGAGTTACAGGCTAAGATTGAACCTTATTTCGAACAAATAAATGAAGCGAAAACATCAAAGAAATCAGTGCAATCCGTAGATCGTGATGCTTTCTGGAATGGCTTACTTGAAAAAGCTGAACAGAGGCTTACTAAAAAAGAGTTTGAGGAGATCGAACGATTAATCATTGACTTACAAAGCTATGATGCTAAGGTATTTGATGCGGATGGCAGTGTTCATATGGATCGGCTTTCGAAAGAAGAGATACAAAACCAAGAGAAGTTAATTGAAGCGCTAGACCCTTATATTAAAAAGCTGGATATGATGATTAAACCTAGCTCTTAGTTGAATTTAAATGCATGTATTGAATAACTATCGATAGCAATATCATAATAAAACCATCAGAAAAGGTTTATTACACCTTGTATTCTGGTGGTTTTTATCTTTTACAAATCTATAGTCTATACATTGATCACCGAATAATTGCATAGTGAAAAGGAATAGAAAAAAAGTGTTTGACCACTGGAATAATTAGACATATATTTATTAAAATGCTATTTGCTTATCTATGAATTATGTTGGCGGAAGGTGGCTTTGATTAATGAGGCAGATGACCATTCGTGCAGAACTGGCGGACTATCTCAAGAAGCATGGGACCACGATCAATCAGTTTGCAGAGGTGTCTAAGGTAAATTCAGGCACGATCAGTAATATCATCAATGGGAATCGCCCAATAGCCATGCAACAATTAGATCGGATTACAGAAGGTATGGGATTAGAAGAAGGCAGCTACTATGATTTGTATGTGGATGAGTGTTTTGTTCACTCCAATCCGAATTGGAGACGTCTTCGGCCATTTCTATATCGCTGTGCAGAGCTGGATAAGCTGGAATGTATTGCACGGGTAGTTGGGATCATGATGGACAGTTTATCTTATACGCCTTCATTATTTGATACTGCAGAAGATTTTTTTACGCAAGGGAAGCACAAAGCAGCAGCAATGTTATATCAGAGTGTGGCTGAGAGTGAGAAGTATCAGCATTCAGAGCGGCTGGCCCTTTGCCAATACAGGCTATTCACGATCGCTTTGGGTGAAGATCAGGATGCTAATTTGCGAGCAGCTGTACAATTTGAAGGATTTGTTAACCGACTTGACGAGGTGGATCAGCTTGATGCGCTGAAAGATTTGGCGAATACATATAGTGCTTTACGACACTGGGATAAGGTAATGGCAATGGCTAAGGAAATGGGGAATAAAGCAACAATTCAATATCATGCCAAATACGACCGTGCCAGAAAAAGCAGGTTTCAAAAGGAACCTGGAATTCCACTATTCTCATATATTCAATACTCTTACGTGTTACATTCAGTAGTTTATAGAGAGCTAGGAGATTATGATAGAGCTTTACATTATGTCAACATGTATATGGATATGAACTGGATTCGGGAAGACACGGAAGAAGCTCTGCAGCTTATAAATCAATGTATGGAGTGGGCACGGGCTAATATTTACTTGCTGCGAATTTTAAAAGGGGATATAACGGTGCTGCCGGAATATGTGGCATACCTTGAACAAAGGGAGGAAGAGATCCTCTCAGGTCTGTTCAAAATCCTTCAATCAGCTAATTATTACCAATTTAATGTGGATGATATCCTTCTGCAGTTTGAGGGAAAAATATTAGATTGTAGAGATCATCATCAGCTAGAGATTAGATCCTATAATCAACAAATCTTCGAAGATAGATATACCAACTTGATGGCTGAGATAGCGTTTTATTATATAAGAAGAAATAAATATGAGATTAGTATGAAGTATATAATGGAAAGTTTAGAGTATTCAGTAAAAAATAATAGCGAATCATGTATTATAAAATGTGTTGGAATGTTTGAAGAGCTTCGACATACGGCATCTTTAGAAACGCAAAAAGAGTACCAAAACCTAATTAGTAAGGTGCAGCGAATCAACGAAAAGAAAAACGGCTTTGTTGTTGGCAGTACATAGTAACGTAATTATTACTGTCCTTCTAGTATTTCTTGGAATCATTTCTTTATAGTACTGCACTTTTTTGTAAATTTTAGAATTTGACATATACCTCTAGTATATTAATTTGAGGAGGTAGTGTAATGAATAACCCAGAAATTATCCAAAAGAGAATAGAGGGTGCTAGAGCCAAACTTTATTTAATAGAAAGGGAATACGGTGGATTGTTACATCCAAATGTGATCCGACAGTCGATGAGGTTGGATGAATTAATCAATCAGTACAATAAAGCTATACATAGTGATAATGAGAGTTGAAACATGAAACAGAACGTATAATTTTCGCTCTATTCAAAAGATAAGACTTACATAATGTTATTACATTTCTGTATAAAACATAAAGCCAGCGCTAAGCATGGGTCTTTTTTGTTTGTATGTTCCTAAAAAATAAATCTAACTCCCATGCTTGTCATGCCCGTCTGCATATTGCGGCCAAGTCCCTCATAGACATGTACTAATCAATGCATTCAAAACAGGTTAAGGGGATGATGTCATGCGCCGGACAATATGGGTACTCGCGATCATTATGAGCGTGGCCCTGGTGATGACGGGGTGCGGGAAGAAGGATGCCGCTTCCGTGGTCAAGGATTTGAACAATGTGGCTGACAAGTTGGAGAGTAAGCAGGGAACGTACCAAGCTTCAGGTATTATGACCCTGTTCACTGGCGAACAGCCGCAGGAGTATAAGGTAGAGGTATGGTANNGCTTGGCGAATGTACAGAAGGATATTACGCAGATCGTGCTTCGTAATGATGAGGGAGTGTTCGTACTCACACCAAGTATGAATAAGAGCTTCCGCTTCCAGAGTGATTGGCCGGACAATCAAGGTCAGGTTTATTTGTATCAGACACTAGTCCGGGGCATCGTCTCCGATAACAATCGCCAATTTGTGGAAGATGGAGAAAACTATGTGTTTGAGGTAGCAGCCAATTATCAAAGCAATGCCCTTGTGCGGCAGAAGATCTGGCTGGATAAAAAGACTTATGAGCCTAAACAGGTTCAAGTCTCTGATTCTGAAGCCAAGGTAGTTGTAGACGTGAAGTTTGACACCTTTAAATTCGATACAGATTTCACTAAGGATTCCTTTGATATGCAAAAGAATATGACTACAGGTGCTGCTTCAGAAAGTACAGTAGCTCAGGTTGACGAAAATGGAAATCCGGTTGTAGTTCCTGAGGGTCAGGAGCAAGAAGGGCAACCTGCCGCTGCTGAGCTGGGTGACTTTGGTATTATCGAACCGGGGTACGTTCCGGCAGGTGTCGAGTTGAAGGACTCCCATAAAATGGAGGGGAACAAGGATCATGCTGTTCTCATCCGGTATGATGGGGTTTATCAATACACCATTATGGAAGCCCGTCCATTGGACCGTGCAGTAGCATTGGCTCCTGGAACGCTGATAGATCTTGGTTTTACCGCAGGGCTTCTGAGTGGTGATGAGCAGCAGACTTTGACTTGGATGTCTGAGGGTATAGAGTATCGAATTACAAGTGCTAATCTTCCTGTTAACGAAATGATGCAAATTGCCGCTTCTATGGAGGCTCAATCGGGTAAATAATATAAAGTAGGCGGATACTGCGTTTTGTGGGATTCTTCCCTCTACAACGTAGTATCCGTCTTTCTATATTTGCCAGCGCTCCAGCCTCTTTGAACTGAAGCAAAAAGATAACTGAGCTCACATTGACAGCCACCTTCCGTAGCATTACCATGAGTACTATGACAATGATCATTACAGCTATGACGTTTTACTACAACGTAAGAAGGTGACTTTGAAGTGCAAGCAAGCTATCGACCGACAGTAGCCGAAATTAATCTGGATGAATTGCGTGCCAATTACGAAGCCTTTCGCCGCTACTTGCCGGCAGAGACAAAGTTTATGGGATGCGTCAAAGGAAATGCGTACGGCCATGGAGCAGTGGAAGTGACACGGGAACTGGAAAGACTCGGAGCAGATTATGTTAGTGTGGCTTTTTTGGATGAAGCATTGGAGCTGCGTCAGGCGGGAATACTGATTCCTATACTGGTGCTTGGCTACACTTCTCCTGAAGGAATAGCCGTTGCCTGGGAGAACCATGTAACTGTAACACTGTTCACACCGGAAGTATTAGAGGCTATTAGACAGCTTCCTATAGATCCGGAACATCGGCTGAAGGTGCATATCAAGATTGATAGCGGGATGGGGCGACTGGGTCTTTTACCAGATGACGCACCTGCATTTATCTCTGAAGTGCAGTCTGTTGCGCAGGCGGAGCTGGAGGGTATGTTTACCCATTTTGCCAAGGCAGACGAACTAGACAAAAGCTATACACTGGAACAGCATCGACGGTTCATGAGCGTGGCGGAAACGCTGCGGGAGCAGAACATTCAGATCCCGATCATACATACGGGCAATAGCGCTACGGCCATTGATTCACCTTATTTATCCAGCAATATGGTGCGGGTAGGCATCAGCTTGTACGGATTCTATCCCTCAACTGAGGTAAACCGTCAACTGGTAGAACTACATCCGGTAATGACGCTGAAGACGCAGGTTGTATATGTGAAGAGCCTGCCTCCTCATTGGGGCGTCAGCTACGGCACTCGGTACTTCACAGACAGCGAGGAGATTATCGCAACGTTACCTGTGGGGTACGCAGATGGATATTCCCGCATGCTAACTGGCAAAGCGGAGGTGTTAATACGTGGACGCCGCGTTCCTGTCGTCGGAACAATCTGCATGGATCAGTGTATGGTATCACTCAAATCTTTCGCTGAAGAAGCGGAACAAATTAAAGCAGGCGAAGAAGTTGTACTCATCGGCCGTCAAGCTGACGTGATGGTCACGGCAGACGAGTTGGCTCTCCATCTTGGAACGATTCACTACGAGGTAATTTGCATGCTGGCTCATCGGGTGCCGCGCGTTTATATCCGTGAAGGCACACTTCCTAAATTAGTAAATGCTCTGCTGCAATCTTAAAGTTCTTGACAGTAATGTTATTCAAGGGAGAAAATAGAAGGAATTGTATCGTTTTAGGAGATATGACTAAAAGCCTATACGAACCGCCATTTCTAGTTTATAATGGGATGCAGCATACTTGATATACTGGCGGCATATATTCCTTGTATAAAATTCCTTGTATATTGCAACACTGGAACACAAGGGCAGAAGGTTTGTGGGGGTGGAAGAGAAGGTGGCCAATTTGCAGAACACCAAAAGAATCATGATCAGCTTGCCCGATCATCTCTTGCAGGAAGTGGACGGAATTGTTCAATTGGAGAATTCCAACCGGAGTGAATTGATTAGGCAGGCCATGAAGCTGTATTTGAGCGAACGGAGGAAACGTTCTATCCGGGAGTCCATGCAGCGCGGCTACATGGAAATGGCTAAGATCAACTTGACCATGGCATGCGAGGCGTTCCTCGCGGAGGAAGATGCAGACAGCACTCTTGGCCGCTTAGTAAGCGGGGTGTAGACATTGATCGTTAAACGTGGCGATGTTTTTTTTGCTGATCTTTCGCCGGTTGTAGGTTCTGAGCAAGGCGGAGTAAGGCCAGTACTGGTAATCCAGAATGATATTGGCAATCGCTTTAGCCCGACGGTAATTGTGGCCGCAATCACGGCCCAAATCCAGAAGGCTAAATTACCTACGCATGTGGAAATTGACGCAGCAGCTCATGGCTTTGACAGAGATTCTGTTATACTGCTGGAGCAGGTTAGGACGATTGACAAACAACGCTTAACTGACAAGATCACCCACCTTGATGATGAGACTATGAAGAAGGTGGATGATTCGCTGCAAATCAGCCTCGGACTGATTGATTTTTAATCACCCAGGGTTATAGATAATCCATGAGATAGGCGCTCGGATATGAATCCGGGCGTCTTTTGATGTGCATTTTTACGAACTCATGGTAAAAAAGGATTAGGGGTTCACTTTTACAAAATGTTCTGATAAAATTAGACCGTACGGTCGGTTTAGGAGGTGTTTAGAATCAGAGGACGTTCAGACGGAGAAGAAACAAAGAAACGAATTGTACTTAAAGCCACACAGCTGTTTGTTCAGAAGGGATATGCAGCTGTAACCATGAATGAAGTTTGCGCAGCCTCGAATGTTAGTAAGGGCAGCTTATATCATCATTTTCCGAGCAAGGATGAACTTTTTCTATATGTAGTAGAAGAGGATACGGCGCAGTGGCTACAGGCGTGGGAAGATAAGAAGAAGGAAATTGTTGGTGTTCAGGAGCGTTTATATGCGTTAGCCGAGCACTATGCAAATGATTTTCAGAATCCGTTGATCCGGGCACTTGAGGAATTCTCAAGAAGTAGAGCCCATCCGGAGGATATCACTGAGCGGCTTGTTCTTTTATATGAGGCTGCCTCGCATGCTTGTCGCGAGCTTCTGAAGGAAGGCATGGACACGGGGTATTTTATTAAGGGTGACTTAGAGGATTATGTGATTATTGTTAATGGCATGCTCGAAGGGATCGGAAGAGTTTCCGAATACTCCATGCATGAAAAGACTTCGGATGATATCAAAAAATATTACCGGGAATCAGTACGATTGTTATTACGAGGGATATATACGGGNNAGCTTTACGTTTAGGAATCAAGAAGGCTGAAGCTTCTTAAAGGCACCGGAATTGGAAGGACTATTTTTTTGCTATATTTTAGACCGGATGGTCGGTCTCTACAAAAAGAAACTATTTGAAGACTTGGCTTTAGAAGCTACGGAGGTTAACACAATGTCATTACTACTTAGAAACAGGGGCGCTATGCTACTTGTTATGCTTAATATTTTTCTTGCTTTTACAGGGATCGGACTTGTAGTTCCTATCATGCCAACTTACATGAACGAACTTGGGATCACCGGAAGTACCGTTGGGCTGTTAGTGGCTTCATTCTCCCTTGCCCAATTATTAGTATCGCCATTCGCGGGCAGGTTATCCGACAGAATTGGCCGAAAAAAAGTGATCGTGGCGGGTCTGATCGTGTTTGCTTTTTTAGAGCTTCTCTTTTGTCTG
>DOJM01000254.1 GCA_003529225.1 Paenibacillus sp. | reverse complement strand
CCGGATGTCTGAGAATCCAGGCAATGGCAATAGCAGTATTGGTAACCTCTTTTTCAGCTGCTAAGCGGTTAATGACCTCGTTCAATTCAGGGAACTTGTCGTTGTCCAAGAATACACCTTCAAAAAAGCCATATTGGAAAGGCGACCATGGCTGAATGGTCATGTCATGTAGACGGCTGTACTCCAAAATCCCGCCATCATGAACAACCGAACCGGAGTTGGTCATATTCACATTGAAGCCGGTATCAATCATACCCGTAAACATAATGCTCAATTGCAGCTGGTTGAACAGCNNTAAGTAGCTCGATTTGTAACGGGTTCTGGTTGCTTACACCAAAATGCTTGACCAATCCCTTGCTCTCCAGAATATCAAAAGCCTCAGCCACTTCTTCCGGCTCGAACAGCGTGTCAGGACGGTGAAGCAAAAGCACATCGATATAATCGGTCTTCAAGCGTTTTAGGCTACCCTCCACGGATTGTAGGATATGCTCTTTGGAGAAATCAAAATAGCCCTTGCGGATTCCGCATTTGGTTTGGATCATCATTTTATCACGCATACCAGGATTGTTCTGAAGTACCCCAGCGAATACCTCTTCAGCTTTTCCGTCCGCGTAAATGTCGGCATGATCAAAGAAGTCTATTCCGAGCTCCAACGCACTATGTATATGTGTATCAGCCTCTTTTGCAGACAAATCCGCAATCCGCATACAGCCAAGCGAAATTTGGGATACGTCAAGTACACCATTCGCTACACTAATTTTCTTAACCATGAGTGATTCACTCCTTAGAATGTAAGTTAGAACTTGCAGTATTCTATCAAACCATATCACAAAGTGGGAGGCTAAGCCAATATGCCCTACGACGTATAGGTAGGTTGTAAGCAAAGTACAAAAAAGAGGCTGCCACATCAGTAGACTTCACTACTTTTGCAGACAACCTCTTTGTTTATACATCCATAATTAACATATGGAAGTATTCAGAATCATTTTAGTACATATTCGGAATGTCGACATTAGGATCAATATCTGCTTCGTAGTCTACGCCATCTGTTCTAAAGCCAAACAGATTGAAGAAATCTTGGNNCCTTCAAGATCAGCCAGCTCACCTGCATTATCAGTTGTCAGCTCGTCCCAACGTTTCATAACCTCTGTCTGGACATCCTCACGCATTTCCCAGTCGTCAATGCGGATCAAGCAGCTTCCGTCAGCAGTAGCCTTGCCTTCACCGAATAGGTGCTCAGAGAACAAGCGATACATTTGTTCAATACAGTTCTCGTGCAGGCCTTTTTCCTTCATCACTTCGTAAAGTGCTGAGATATAAAGGGGCACTACTGGAATCGCTGAGCTAGACTGAGTTACGAGCGCCTTATTAACGGACACAAAGGCACGTCCGCCTTTTGATGAAAGAAGGTCATTCATTTGGATCGCAGTCTGTTCCAGATCNNATTGTTCCGTCCCGATAGATAGGGTGAGTGATCTCAGGACCGATGTAGGAGTAAGCAACGGTAGTAGCACCATCTGCAAGGACATCAGCTGCTTGAAGCTGATCGATCCACATTCTCCAGTCTTCGCCGCCCATTACAGCGATTGTCTGACGTACTTCCTCTTCATTAGCAGGCTCAATGGTGGTCATGGATACTTCGCCTGTGTGGAAGTTCAAGGTTTTATTCGAATAAGCTGTTCCCACTGGTTTAATAACGGAGGAGAAGGTTTCTCCTGTTACCGGATGGGTACGACGAGGTGAAGCGACACTATAAATCACTAAATCGACTGTGCCATATTCAGCTTTAATCAATGCAATGGTCTTCTCTTTAATCGCATCAGAGAAGGCATCGCCAACTATGCTGTGTGATTTAAGTCCAAGCTTTGCTGCTTGTTGTTCAAAGGCAGCGGAGTTGTACCAGCCCGCAGAAGCGGTGCGCTGACCTTCCGCAGCTTTATCGAAGAACACACCAATGGTATTGGCACCAGCACCAAAAGCAGCTGAAATTCTAGAAGCTAGTCCGTATCCGGTAGAGGCACCGATGACAAGTACATTCGCAGGTCCCTCAATTTTCTTTTGCGCTTTTACATATTCAATTTGTTGTTCTATTTGTTTGGCGCATCCCTCTGGATGGGCTGTTGTACATATAAATCCGCGTGTTTTAGGTTGAATAATCATCAAGGAATTCCCCTTTGTATAAAAATTTAAGTCTACTGATACACAGAGAAAGTATAGCAAACAATATTTACTAATACAAAGAATTTAGGATATTCGATAAGAATTCGCTGCCCTGAATTTTTGTTTGTTGGCTAGCTGCGCTATCGAGTCTTGATCATTTATTAAGGCTTTCAGACACCAGTGACGCTATTCCGTTAGTGGGAGCTAAAAGGGGCTGCCCCAGTAGCCATTTCATGACTTCTAGGACAACCTCCTTTACATTACTTACATATAAGGATCTATTACGCACGGAAGATTGAATCAATCGCTTTGATCTAGCACCACATGTGCGACTTCAACACCTTTGGCATCAGCAATTTTACGAACCTTGTCCACTTTCTCCAGGTTCTGGGCAAAGGTCTCCCCTTGGAACAGTGGGTCGTTCTTTCTAATGTCGCTGAACGTATCTCTCTGCTTATACTTGCCGCCAAGAAGACCGGATGCGAGCGGGAAATAAGGAACGAAAGAAATGCCATGCTCCTGCGTGTAAGGGAGAAGTTCTTTTTCTGCATCACGGTGCAGCAGGTTGTATTGGGATTGGAGAACATCCATATGCCCGTCCTTGTTGGCTTCTCTCAGCTGTTCAATGGAGAAGTTGGAGACCCCAATCGCTTTGATCTTTCCTTCATCCTTAGGAGTGCTTTCATCAGGGAAATGAATATAGTAAAGATTGCTGATTTCCAGCTTTATACATGAATATTTAAAGTGTNNTGTATAAGTTATGATATAAAGAATAATTTTGCGTCCCCACAGTTGTTGTCACAATGAAGTAAAGGAGGTTTGTCTTATGCTAGTTATTAATCAAAATGAAGTGGCTGAGCTATTAGCAATGGAGTCTTGCATCACAGTGATGGAATCCGTTTTGAAGGACTTGTCCGCAGGACAAGCCATACAGAGCTTAAGACAAGTACTCCCGCTGCACCAAGGCAATCTGATTGGTTTAATGCCGGGCTTTTTGCAGGGTGAAGAAGTTGCAGGCGCCAAAATCATCAGTGTGTTTCCAAGCAATCATGGCTCAGGTTTACCTTCCCATCAAGGGCTTGTTACGCTATTCGATTCTTCTACCGGTGTTCTGAAAGCTGTAGTAGATGGACAGAAGATTACCGCAATTCGCACAGCGGCTGTTAGCGCAGTAGCCACTCGTTACCTGGCTAGAGAAGATGCAGAGGTGCTTGCCATTCTTGGTACGGGTGAGCAAGCCAAAAGCCATCTGGAAGCGATGCTACGGGTTCGATCCATTCGTGAGGTCAGAGTTTGGAGTAGGACACTTTCAAAGGCAAGAGATTTCCAAGCAGAAATGAGCCGTAAATATGGTGTGGACATCCTTGTGGCTGAGTCTATTCAAGAGGCAGTTAATCCAGCAGATATCATTTGTACCGTAACAGCATCCACAGAGCCTGTGCTCAAAGGAGAATGGCTGAAGCCTGGAGTACATATCAATGCGGTTGGAGCCTGCAGACCAGCGGATCGTGAGCTGGATTCGGAGACCGTCCGGTTAGCTAAGTTATATGTAGACCGATTAGAATCGGCGCATAATGAATCTGGGGACTATTTAATTCCGCTGAATGAAGGCGTGATTACTTCAGGCCATATTATCGGTGAAATCGGTGAACTGATCAGCGGGCGTATTGGGGGCAGAGCTACAGCTGATGAGATCACTCTTTTTAAAGGACTAGGACTTGCAATAGAGGATTTAGCAGCAGCCAACTTCATTTATAATGAAGCTGTTAAATTACAAAAAGGCATTGAAATTGCATTCTAAGGAGCGACCAAATGATGAGCACTTATGAAGGTTTGTATGATTTCAAGTTGACGGAGCAAGACGAAGAACGAGCCGTACATTTGCATGAGCAGAACATTAATATTGATTTGCTATTTCAAGGTCCCTTATCTCCAAATGCAATTCCAGAGTCTGTGTCTGAAAAAATAAAAGAGCTGTGTGAGCCCTATAAAGATGAGCCGATGATATACAGCAGCATGCCAGCAAAAATGATCACAAAGCTGTCGGCCAGCGGTGAGATCCCCGAGTATAAAAGTGAATGGTATAAATCGGGAATTACTGCGGGTAACCGGGAACTTCATTTAGAGTCCTTAGAAAGCATGATTAATAGCATGGCTGAAGTTCAGCTTCAGTTCGACTCCGCAGATTGGTTAGTTAAAGCTTTAACCGCAGAGGACATACGTGCAGCCAAGCGCAATGGCCATAAGGCGGGTATTATCACGTCGCAAGAAACGGATGGCCTAGGTACCAATCTGGACCTATTAGATGTGTTACATAATTTTGGCTTAAGAATTTTACAATTAACCTATAACAATCAGAATCAGGTCGGTGCAGGCTGTGCAGAACAGTCGAACGCTGGGATTACGAATTATGGAAAAGGATTCATTGAGCGCCTAAACAAGCTGGGGATCATTGTAGATACGGGACATTGCGGAAAACAAACCACGCTCGATGCTTGCCAGTATTCTAAGACTCCGGTCATTGCTTCACACACGGGTGTAGAGGCCGTCTATCCGCATATGCGCTGTAAAAGCAATGAGGAAATCATCGCGATCGCTAAGACGGGTGGAGTCATCGGTATTTTTGCTATGCCGTGGTTTGTGCATGAAGATCCTAACCATACGACCATTGATCATGTGCTGGATCATATCGAATATGTGATTCGGCTAGTAGGCGTGGATCATGTTGGGATTGGAACGGATTGGCCGATGAGCGATGTGCTCTGGTCATTGACTTATTTTAAAGAACATATTGCACCTAAGCTAGGATTTGCCAAAGGAGACGGACCTTCTACTGAAACCGTTGCTGGGCTTGAAAAATATAGCTATTTTATCAACTTTACTAGAGGTCTAGTAGCTCGCGGTTATAAGGATGAGGATATTGCTAAGATTATGGGTGGCAACTGGCTGCGCGTATTTGAAGAAATTTGGGGATAGGGGATAAATAGATGACAACATACTTGAACACAACTACATTTAACTTCTACTGTTCTGGCATTTATTCAGGAAAAATACATTTTACGGAACAACAAATCATGCTGGCTAAGGTTGATCCACGGAGACGAACACAAATGCAGTACAATGTGCTGGATAGCCAGTTCAAGAGCGTCCTTCCATTTCAAAAAATCCACGAACATATGGACGCTTACGCTAAAGCAGAGTGGGTCAATGATGAGGTAGTTCTAAGTAATGGTGATCTTTATCAAAAGCATATTCAATATCAGGCTGTATTGGATGGCCATGAGCTTACTTCACAAGTATGGGCGCTAAGAAAAGAGACGGCCCTGGATATTGTGACCTTGGATGGTGAGATTATTGCCTTTCTTACGCCGAATCGGTATGGCATCGAGCTGATTGTTAAAGCAGGATATGAGAAGCTGACGCCTCTGGTTGTTTATGATGATCCCCTTTTGTCCAAGCCAGAGTATGGTGTAAATGATTTGGGTACGGATCTGATTCCGATGCGTGATGGTGTGAGACTGGCTACGGATGTGTTTCTTCCTGAGGGCATTCAGCCGGGAACCAAGCTGCCGACGATTCTTGTGAGAACCTGCTATGACCGTAACGGAAAAAAAGAGATTTTTATGAGATGGGCTAATAAAGGTTATGCAGTGGTGTCACAGGACGTTAGAGGTCGGGCGGATTCGGAAGGGGAATTGATCCCTTTTTATAATGAACGGGATGATGGCTATGATCCGATCGATTGGATTATTGCGCAGGATTGGTCGGATGGCAATGTTGGAATGTGAGGCGCGTCCTATCTGGGCTTTGTGGTTGTCTCGGCGGCGACCAGTGGGCACCCTAATTTGAAGGCTGTTGTGGATGAAGTGAATGTTGGCTCACCGTTTGTAGATACGGCGCGTAAGGGTGGAACGCTTTGTTCTTGGCNNCGGACGGATTTTGATATTTTTGGGGGCATTACGGTGAACCCGGAAGCGGCCGTCGATGCGAGACCGATTAAGGAGATTCCACAGCAAATGATCGGCACAGCATCAGGACCATGGGATCTGTGGAGCCAGCATCCGGAGTATGATGATTTCTGGAGAAACCGTACCTTTACGGAACGTGGGGATGAGGTGCAGGTCCCTATGTATGTAATCTCAGGCTGGTATGATGGCGACAGCCCTGGCGTATCGGAGACTTGGAGAATGCTGACTGAACATGATGTGCCAAATCGTAAAATCCGTCTGGGTGCATGGGAGCATGGGCCAAACCGAGCCAGAGACTATGAGGGGGTAAGCTTCGGCAATGATGCAGTCGTCTATGATTATGATGTTTCTGTACTTCGCTGGTTCGACTGCTTCCTCAAAGGCATTCCTAACGGAATAGATCAGGAGCCTAGGGCCTCTTATTATGTCGTTGGTGAGAATCAGTGGAGAACGTCGGAGGATTGGACACCGGTTGAAGCTACAACTACGCCGTTTTATCTTTCCAGTGATGGCCGGGCTAATTCAGGACAAGGAGATGGGAAGCTACTCACAGCGCCAGAGGAACACTCTCCAGAAGATACTTATGTCTATAACCCAAATGATCCTATGAATGACAGCGGTGAGCGAGAGCCTGAAAATTTGCGGAAATATGAGCTGCGAAATGATATTCTTGTATACACTAGTGAGGTGTTGACAGAAGAATTGACTATTGCTGGCGAATTGTCTGCTGTCATCTACGCCGCTAGCACAGGTAAGGATACGGATTGGGTAGTTACGCTTAGTGATGTGAATGAACATGGAGATTCTATCCGGTTATCTAACTATATTGTCAGAGCTAAATATCGTCATGGGTTTGGTGCACCACAACTGCTCACGCCAGGTCAAGTGGAGGAATACGATATTTTCATGCCGAATATTGCTCACAGATTTGCGGTAGGACATCGAATCCGTTTCTTGATTACCTCGTCCAGTAAATTCGTTGCGTTTCCTAATACGAATACTGGTGGTAACCCGTATGAAGATACAGAGGCGATTACAGTACTGCANNCTGCAGACTGTTTACCATAATGGTGAATATCCAAGCCATGTGAAGCTGCCGGTTATTCCTAACGCAATAATATAAAATATCGATTATTCACAGAAAAGCGCATAAATGATCCCTTCTCAGGTCACAATAGGGAAAAACCAGAATGAAGGGATTAACGTGTCGCGCATAAAAAAACAACNNGGAGACGTTGGAAAAAGGCGCTTTGGGTAGGAGCCGCTTGTTTAGCTCTTACTGTATTGGCTTGGCGCAGTATGCAGGTACCTGAGGAAATCAGTGGACTGCTGACGGATTCTAGTTGGACGGATGGTGCCGAAAGCAAGTTAGTCGCAGCTGTATTTAAAGTAGGTGTGGACAGCGGTGAGGAGAAAGAGAAGGGCACCATAAATAACGAACAACTGTTGCAGACGATCACTCAAAGCGGACTCAGCAGAACCGTTCATTTAAAAATATCGTATGTATCTGGGGAAGAAGTTCAGACATTGCCAGGCGCAAAGAGCCCGCTTCAGCTTAAGAAAATAATTCACGAACATCCTGCATGGAACGGTTGGATCAGTAGCGAGGGAGATTTATGGCTGGAACAAAAAGTGAATGATCTATCGACCCTAACGAAAAAAGAAGCCTATATCGGTGTCGATGCGTTTGGGAATTTGAAATTATTTAAGGGGCCCCCGGTGCAGGAAAAGGTTCTGAAGACTTTTTTTCAGATGGATATGGGTTCCTTGAAGTCCTCTCTGCCGGAAAGTATTTGGAAAGAGCTTCATGAAGGCATTCGTGTACAGGATATTGAAGAGTACAACAGCGTGTTGTCCACCTTCAGTGACTATGCGCGTGAGGCTTCCGAACATGTCATGCAGAATAAGCAATAGCATCCTTAAGCATATCAGCTGTCCTAAAGTCATTATTAATGGCTATAGGACAGCTTTTTTTGCAAATATAAGAATGTTTGAGGTTCTCATTGTAGGCCTAAAGTTGTCATTTCGCATCAGAGGGTAAACTTTTTTTCTCCCGGAAGGGGTATTTTTGCTATAATGGTTTGAAGGAATACATATGTTCGCTTCATAGCGGAGTAATGGATGAAAACGGTGGAATAAACTGCCTGTTTTAGAGGAGAGATCGTGTTTGCGCATTTTGGGAATTGATCCAGGGCTGGCGATTGTCGGTTTTGGCTTTGTGGATAAGGAAGGTCATAAGTTGACCCCGGTCCAATATGGTTGTATCCAGACTGAGGCTCACACGCCTGAGGAAGAACGTCTGCTGCATGTCTATGAAGGCATGGGTCAGCTCATTGATAAATATAAACCTGATGCTGTAGCGATAGAGAAGTTGTTCTTCGCACGTAATGTTACAACAGCATTGCCAGTAGCACAGGCCCGGGGAGTAACGATATTAGCTGCTGTACAGCGTGGCTTACCCGTCTCGGAATATACACCTATGATGGTGAAGCAGGCAGTANNGGCAGAGAAGCGGCAGGTACAGGAAATGGTGAAGCTGTTACTGAAATTATCGGCGATCCCTAAACCGGATGATGTAGCGGATGCACTCGCGGTAGCGGTATGTCATGCCCATTCGAGCAGTCTTAATTCTAAATTAAATGAGGTATTGCGAAAATGATAGATTTCTTAAGAGGACCCGTCGTTCATTTAGAGTCGGAATATGTGGTGCTGGATGTGCAGGGCGTAGGCTATCGGGTGTTCTGCCCGAACCCTTATGCTTTTGCTAAGGTAGAAGGACCTGTAACGATCTATATTCATTATTAAACACGTGAGGATGCGACGCTTCTGTTCGGGTTCCCGACTCGGGAGGAGCAAAGATTGTTCCGCAAGTTGATTGAGGTATCTGGGATCGGTCCGAAGGTTGCACTCGGAATACTGACAGGTGGAACTCCAGATCAGTTGATCTCGGCAATTTACCAAGAGAATATAACCTTCTTAACGAAACTGCCGGGCA
>DOJM01000253.1:8904-15482 GCA_003529225.1 Paenibacillus sp. | reverse complement strand
CCGATATTAGCCGCCAGCTCCACGTGCTTACCGTCTGCAGAAATCGTTGGTTTATCACGAAGTTTCTTCCACTCTGCAATTTGCAAGTCGTAAGCTTCCTGCTTGCGAACGTACTCTGCCACTTCTGCTTCACTAGGATTAATAAGAACGTCTCCGTTCAGACCATCGACAATCACTAGATCCCCAGAATTCACTTCTGTCATGACATTCTTAGTTCCAACAACTGCTGGAATTTCCAAGGAGCGTGCCATAATCGCGGAGTGGGACGTACGTCCACCAATGTTTGTTGTGAAGCCTTTAACATACTTGCGATTTAGCTGTGCTGTGTCAGAAGGTGTCAAATCCTCAGCGATAACAATAACCTCTTCATTGATTTCTGCAGGACTAACATAATGAATACCCAGCAAGTGGTTCAGCAGGCGTTTGGTCACATCACGCATGTCAGCTGCACGTTCTTGTAAGTAAGCACTCTTCATGTTTTCGAACATTTCAATGAATTGTGTAGCTACTTCGTTTAGTGCATAGTCCGCGTTAACCGATTCCTGACGAATTTTATCAATTACGGGATTAATCAGCTCAGGGTCCTCAAGAATCAGCAGATGGGATGCAAAAATCTCTGCTTTCTTCTCTCCTAGTTCTGCTAAAGTACGCTCTTTAATAGTTTGCAGTTCAGCACTTGATTTAGCAAGTGCGTCATTCAACTTGGCAACTTCTGCTTCAGGATCACTGATACTAGTCTTTGTAATTGTATAATCCGGATGTTTCAGGATAAAAGCACGGGCTACTGCAATCCCTGCTGAAGCCGCGATTCCTGAAATTTTACTCATGGATTTCCCCTAGCCCTTCTTTAATCATTACATCAGAAAGTGCGCTCAAAGCTTCAGCTTCTTCGCTACCTTCAGTAATCAGAGACAAAGTGTCTCCAGCTTCTAGACCCAATGACAATACGCCAAGGATAGATTTCAATGTAACTTTTTTGCCCTTTGCTTCTGCATAAGCTTCTGTACCTTTGAATTTCGTAGCTGTATTTACCAAGGCAGTTGCCGGACGTGCGTGAATTCCATCTTCATCGATAATTCTGAATGTTGTTTGCATAATATTATCCAACTCGCTTTCTTTTAATAGAATATTTTTTAATTTATAGTGAAGGCTCCGCTCCCTTTAATGTTTAAAGGAAGCGTCCGCCATTGCACTTTTACTGAATGGTAATAATATCCTTATCGCCAATAGATACCTTACCTGGCTTCTTCAAGGTTACGGAAGAGCCTTCTGGCAAATTAGAGAAAATAACAGGAGACATTACAGATGGTGCATGTGCTTTTACATATTCTAAATCCACTTCCATGATTGGCTGTCCAGCAGCTACAAGGTCGCCCTCTTCAACTAGAACTGTAAAGCCTTGACCTTTAAGCTTAACTGTATTAACCCCTATATGAACGAGCACTTCCTTACCTCCATCGGACATAATGCCGATCGCATGCTTGCTCGGGAACACATTAAACACTTTACCGTAGACCGGTGAAGCAATCTTTCCATCATCGGATAGGAAAGCAAAACCATCACCCGTCATTTTTTGGGAGAATACTGCATCAGGAACCTCAGTGATATCCACTAGTTCACCATTTACCGGAGAGACGATATCTTCTGTGATAATCGCTTCACCGGCTTCACCTGCCTGCTGTTCTTCTTCAGGTTGTGGTGTAGCCGCTACCGGCGTTGGTGCGGGTGTCTTCCCGTTAATTACATCTTGAATCTGAGATTTTATGGTATCGGAACGTGTGCCAAAGATCGCTTGAACGTTATTACCCACCTCAAGCACACCTGATGCACCTAACTTCTTCAGACGAGTCTTATCCACACCTGATTTATCTTTAACCTCCACACGAAGGCGGGTAATACAAGCATCCAGATGAGCGATGTTCTCTTTACCACCCAACGCAGACAAGATGTTTCGTGGTAAATCATCACCCGTTTTAGAGACGGCTTCTGTGTTAGTATCTTCAACTTCACCCGTATCCTCTTCACGACCCGGAGTCATCAGATTGAACTTCCGAATAACAAAGCGGAATCCGAAGTAGTAAATTACGGCAAGGGCAAGACCTACTGGAATTACGAGCCACCAAGCCGTACGGTTCGGGATAATACCAAACAGCACGTAATCAATAAAACCTCCAGAGAAGGTCATACCAATCTTGACATTAAGGATATGCATGGTCATAAAGGACAAACCAGCAAAAACAGCATGTACTGCGAACAGCAATGGAGCTACGAACAAGAATGAGAATTCAAGCGGCTCAGTAATCCCTGTCAGGAATGAAGTCAGTGCTGCGGAAAGCATCAAACCTCCGACAAGTTTTTTATTCTGAGGTTTAGCTTCATGATAAATGGCCANNACATCATGAAAGGATACTTACCTGTTGTAAATGTTCCTGCTGTGAATTCTACACCATCACGAAGCTGCTGCATAAAGATCCGTTGGTCACCACGAACCAATTCTCCAGCTTTATCTACGTAGGTACCAAATTCATACCAGAACGGAGAATAGAAGATGTGATGCAGACCAAAAGGAATGAGCGAGCGTTCGATTGTTCCGAAGATAAACGCTGCGAGCGTTTTATTCGTATCAATCATACTTTGTGATACATAGTTCAGACCGTGTTGAATTGGCGGCCAAACTAAGGTCAATGCCAGACCAAGAAGCAAAGACGTTACCGCAGTCATGATCGGAACGAAACGTTTACCTGCGAAGAACCCCAGGTAAGATGGAAGTTCAATTTTGAAGAATCGTTTGTACATGGACGATGCCAATATACCAACGAGTATACCTCCAAATACCCCCGTTTGCAGTGTTGGAATTCCTAAGACACTAGCATAGGAAAAGTCGCCTTGGCTCAGGACATAATCATTGACGCCAATTACAGTACCCATCGTAACATTCATTACGAGGAAACCAATAATAGCGGCTAGACCAGCAACACCCTCACCACCGGATAAACCGATGGCAACACCCACGGCAAATAGTAAGGATAGATTATCAAATACAATTTGCCCTGAGTTCATCAGTACGTTCGCAATTGCCTGAACTACATCGTTCTCCAGTGCCGGAACGTATTGTAGAAAATCGGGGTTTACCAGCATGTTTCCTATTCCAAGGAGCAGACCGGCTGCTGGCAGTATGGCTACTGGGAGCATTAGCGCTTTACCGACTCTTTGTAAAACGCCGAACAGCTTTTTGAACATTATGGTCACTTCCTTTCATTATTCACATTTTCAGTAAAACAGATGCCAAAAAAGGCATGAGCAACACAGCATAAAGGTTGTTATCTAACGCTAAGGTTAGATTACCCCAAGATGGGGACTAGCAACCAAAATACTGTAAATCACTCATGCCTGATCGAATCAGTTACACGCTTGGTATTCTGTTTTAATTAGGACACCGATATTGTAGCACCGTTTTTTTGTAGTGACAAGCTTTTTTTAAAAATATAAGAAAGTATTAGTTTCACTTTATACATTATCNNCTGGATACACAGGAATTCGCACTCGGTTCTCAATAACCTTAGTTAATTGCCAAGCCAAGGTATACATTTCGGGATACTCTCGTTTCATAAGACCATCCAGCGTAGAAGTCTCCCGTACTGATTCCCCACGGCGCAGTCTTTCTAGGACAAATCGTAGATGAGTCACCAATCGCGAATAATCAAGTGAATCACGTGGAATTCGATATTCGAGATTATTCTCTACGATTCCGATCAAATCCCCAATCAAAAGAGAATGCTGTCTGACCTCGGAGATTTGTCTATTACTCAGCGCACTAACGATATGAAGTGCAACAAAACCCACCTCATCTACAGGCAATTCCACTCCCATGCCTTCATTAATCCGCTCAATCGCATACTCTGCCATTTTATACTCTTCAGGATAAATTTCCTTAGTCTCATACAAAAACGGATTGTGAATCGGGATATCTTGTTCATAACGCCGTATAGCAAATGAGATATGATCAGTGAGTGCAATATGAACATGCTCATTAAGTGGTTGACTACTGCTATGCATAATATATAACAAAATTTCATGTACAATCTCTATCAACTTCTCATCCACTTGGGGAAGAAGCTGTTTATATTGTTCCTGTACTTCCTGGCTGCGGAGAATAAACATCTTCTCCACAGAAGATAGATTAATCCGATCATGCAATTTTCGATTAAACCCTATCCCTTTGCCAATCACTACAACCTCGGAATATTGGGGATGGTCCGCAATGATAACGTTGTTATTTAACACCTTTGCTACAGTTATGCTACTCATTTTTGCCACCTCTTTTATCTCTAAACACCTGACTTCCAAGCAGCAAAAGCAACATGAAACGGTACGATTAAAAACCTCTCGTTACCATCATATCATCAACATTCCGATATTAGAAGAACACTCTGCGTTCTATTTTACCCGAAAGGTTCGGCTGGAGAACTTGTATACCAACGTCACGGCAATAACCATATAAGCAATCGTTCCCGCAAGAACAACTAGCGTAAATAGTGACGATGCTTTTGGGAATCCGATACAAGCCACGCTTAGTCCCATTACAATGCTGTTGACGATAAAAAAGAACGGATTTTTCATATTTAGCTCCGTACTGTACGGTTGAAAAATATAATACATGAACAAATGGTGCACCGAAAAGAACAAGGAAAGACAAAGAATCGTTACCCAAAAGATCACCGCATCCATCAAACCCCAATCTGCACCAGAAAGATGAAACAGCAGAGAACATGCTAAACATATGGCGAAAGCAGGAATAAGATTAAGGCCACTCAATTTAATAAGACGAATCTTAAAATTGTCCAGAATCGCAGCTTGTTCACGATAGAATCCATAGCGCAATAAGCTTAGATCGCAATTGTAAAACATCGCTTTGCATACTCGCTCACCTATCGAAGTATAGTTCATAATGAATACAAAAAAGGGAAGTCCACCGAGCATATATGTTATAAACTTGGATGAAGTCTCCGGCGAAATAAGCATCATTAGGATACCCACTAAAAAGAGCACACCAATGATGGTTAAACGTCTCTGGATGGGCTGAATCAACAAGCGTTTATGCCTGGAGAAGAAAATAGCATTCAGGTAAGCGTAACCCGTCTTTCCTTGAAATGCTTTCCCCTTAAGTTCTTCCGACGAAAAGTCCTTCTCCTTGGTCTGGACTTCTGCCACCCTCGCCTCTTTCATCATCCGGTTCATGTCCAAGAGTGGATCATCTATCTTGGTAACGACATCAACAGCGCTGCGATAGTTTGGATATTTCCCAATATACACAGCTGCAATGCCTCCAAGCACAACGATCCCAAGGCTCAATGGGACACTAAATCCGGTCGCATCATTTACAATAGCATGCCCTAGATAAAGGGGTAGATAAGCAAGTAAGCCACCTAGTCCAATCACCGACCATACCCAGCTCATCCTTTTTACTAACACAATTCCTTTTTTGTCAAAAAACCAAAGATTCAGCGCCTCGGTGACTATTCTCCAGGCCGTTAACAGTAGTGCAAGCCATACGCCATGCCAAAGTGGAGCTCCAAAAATCTCCGCAAAGACGGTTAATGCTGGTACATAATAAATAAAGAACGTTAGGCCTTTAATCAATATCGTAGCATGCATATACTGCTTAGCCGGTATTCTCATCAGCTTCACACATATATATTTATCCCGTTTAGGCTCTAATATAAATACATTCGAAACCGCAGCCACAATAAAACTTAGAATTATAAAGATATGTAAAAACAATGCATACTGCTCTGCGAGTGGCATTTCTTTGTGTAATAGAACAATTGGCAAATAAACCACAATTCCCAAATAGGCGACCTTACTTAAAAATCCCCACAATACCTTCAGCACAAGTACTATCCCAGCGAAGACTTGTTTTAGTGCAATGTTAGAGTAAATATCCCCGTTTAAAAGTTTGCCAAGAACAGGTAGCTTTTTGAAATAGTAAATCAGCCGATTGGCTCCGGACGAACCTCTAATCCTCTGAATGCTGCGAAGTGTACTAATCATTGTTGCCATCCTGAAGTAAAGCTATTATCTGCTCCTCAAATTCTGGACTTTGCAGAGTCTCACGTGGAATTTCTTGAAGGGTTCCATGATTTAGAATAACCAACTCATCGCATAAATCGGCGGCCAATTGTAAAATATGTGTAGAAAAAATAATGATGTGATCCTCCTTCATCTCACGCAGTAGCTTCTTGATCTCAAGCGCCACAACAACATCAAAAGAGGTTAAAGGCTCATCCAGTAAAATCAATGGTGGGCGAGTAATGATAAAGCAAAGCATTTGAATTTTATTCTTCATCCCGTGGGAATAACCCTTAATCAGTCGGTGTCGATCTTCTTCCTCAAACTTAATAATGGAAAAATAATCTTCGATGCTTTTATTCGGATCGATCTTCTCACGGTTAATGTCCATATAAAACTTTACAAACTCATAACCTGTCAGAAACTCAGGCAGGATGGGTAGAGAAAACACATATCCGATGTCCTCGTCACGAAGCGAACGGGTACTATCCTTCTCACCAATCAAAGCA
>DOJM01000253.1:0-8874 GCA_003529225.1 Paenibacillus sp. | reverse complement strand
CCTGCTCCATTCCGTCCAAGTAGTCCGTAGATCTTCCCTCTTTCAAAGGTGAAATCTGCACCTTTAATCACCTCTTTACCATCGAAGCTCTTATGGATATGATCTAAAATCAGTTGCACGCTAGCGCACCTCTCCTATTCTATAGCTAAGACAAAAAACTTAGAGTAAGCCCGGTAGCAATTACCGAGCTTACCTTAAGTTCAATCGTTCTATAGTTATTGTTAAAACTAGTCTTCAGGTTGCTCAGCCACAGAGGTTGAAGCTTTGCTCGCTCCCCCCGATGCTGCTGGAGGTTGTATGGAGGTCACGGGTGTGACTGGAACAGCCTTGCTTCCAGTTGACCCTGAGGATCTAGTCGTCAGCCCTTTGATCAGGGCCTCTACGTCAATCCCAGAGACGCTCTTCAGCATCTCAGGAGCCGTAGACATCAACTGAGTTACATAGTTGCTGACACGTGCCGCACNNGGCCAGCCAATTCAGGCAGCATTTTGACGATAATATCGAGCACCGCTGCTTCGCCGAATTTCTGGAAGGCTTCCGCCAGCTTCTCTTTGGCTTCTGCTTCCGCTAGACCACGTAACCGGATAACTTCGGCATCCGCTGTACCTTTAGCCAGCTCTGCATCCGCCATCGCTTGACCTTCAAGGCGCTTCTGCTCAGCTGTTGCTTTAGCTTGCGTTTCAATACTATATTGCAAGGCATCCGCCTCACGCATTCTCTTCGCCTTATCAGCTTCCGCCGCTTGTTCTACTGCGTAACGATCCGCTTCCGCTTTTTTCTTCACTTCTGCGTCGTACTGCTTCTCACGAACTTGGATTTCTTTCGCTTGCAGATCGATTTCACGTTCCTTACGTACCAGCTCAACCTTCATCTGTTCTTCAACAACGGTCTGCTTTGCACGTGCCTCTTGAATATGATAAGCCTGGTCGGCTTCCGCTTTCGCTGTATCCTGATCCCGTTTAAACGCAGCCACCTTAAGCTGGTTTTCCTTGGAGGCTTCGGCGATATTCGTATCCCGCAGCAGTTCTGCTTTTTGCCCTTGCTCTTCAGCGTTTGCCTTTNNACTGCTTCTGCTTCAGCGATCTCTGCATCCCGCTTCACTGCAGCTATCCGCGGTTTACCTAATGCGTCAAGATATCCATGTTTGTCTCGGACATCCTTGATAGTAAAGGAAACAATTTGCAAACCCATTTTCTTAAGATCACGTGCCGCCACGCCTTGAACCTCTTGCGCAAAACGGTCACGGTTACGATATACTTCCTCAACGGTCATCGAACCGAGAATGGCCCGTAGATGACCCTCAAGAACTTCTTGTGCTTCGCTCTTCAGCGCTTCAATCGGTTTGCCCATAAATTGCTCAGCGGCTGTCGCCACATCTTCAGTCGAGCTACCCACTTTAATAATCGCTACACCGTCAGCAATAACCGGAACCCCTTGTTCAGTGTATACTTCCGGGGTCGTCACATCGAGTTTATGAGAACGAAGCGACATAAATTCAGCCTTCTGAAAGATAGGGAGGATAAATGCCCCGCCCCCACGTACTATCTTTATTTTACGACCAGAACCATCGTCTGAAATATGATTGTTCCCCAAGAACGACCCCGTTACGATCATCCCTTCATCTGGTCCAACAGTTTTGTAACGTGCCCAGAATGCGATACCTAGCACAAACAAAACAGCAACGACAACAGCAGGGACTAACAAATACTCAGGAATACCGAACATTAAAGATCCACTCCTCTTCTCTTTTCGAATTCTGATACCAATGCAACGCCTTCTCTAACCTCCACTACAACAACTNNCCGGAAGCAGCTCATGATCAAAGCTTGCTGCCGTATGCAGGCTATTGCCGGCGCCAAACTTTACCATTATCTCACCATAACCCGTGGCGGGAACAGGAATTGTGATTTCTCCGATCTTGCCAGGCAGATCGCTCATTGAGAAACCATTGGACATTTCGCTTTTTTCCATGGGCTTAACCACCCCTAGATACATAAGTACTCCCAAAAAAGCGGCGGCTAACAAAGACAAAGCAATGATCGCCCCAGCTTCCAGAGCGCTGTACCGGGTTAGAAGAATGCCCGCTCCGCCAAACACGGTTATTCCTCCTGCCAGTACGGTGGGATTCAGAAAATCTACGGATACGAAATCAAAGACCCCATGCAAGGCATCTCCGATCACATCGCCCACCAGGACGCTGACTATGGCAAATATGACGCCTAGCGCCAAGCAGCCTAAATACAGCGTTTGCATTTTTATTTCCTCCTGTCTTCAATCAGGACTGTCATATTACATTAAACGTACAAAGTAGGTCCTTGGTTTCACAATCTTTGGATATTTAGCCACAAAAGTTCCATTCTGAGGATAAACGTACGAAAAATGTGGTCAGCAGCAGCGGAGATCGGGGACGATGTCGAGGAGAAATCCACAGTAGAGCATAAACGCAAAGAAGCGATTCATCCATTACAGGAGAATCGCTTCCTTGGCTTTCAATTACGTCTTCTAGAATAAAGACAGATAGTCTCTTTCGTAGAAGAATTTACTTACAAAGCCATTTTATAAATTTCAACAACATCCTCACGGTCAAGCTTGCGGAAATTACCAAACGGTCCGAAACGAACCGCCTTATCAGCCATAATGCCGATCTCACTGTCATCAATATCATAATCAGCGAGTGTCTTTGGTGCGCCAATGGAATCCCAGAAGCTACGCAGCGCTGCAATTCCTTCCAGCCCTATTTCCTTATCGTTCTTGCCCGCAGGATCAACTCCAAACACGTTTACAGCAAGCTTGCGGAAACGGGCAGGATCAGTATCGATATTATATTTCATCCATTGCGGGAACAGAATGGCCAGTCCTCCACCGTGTGGAATGTCGTATACAGCTGATACTGCGTGCTCGATGTTGTGAGTCGCCCAATCTCCTGCAAAACCCATGCTAACCATACCGTTAAGCGCCATTGTACCGCAGTACATGATCGTCTCACGCAATTCGTAATTATTCAAATCTTCAATAAGCTTTGGTGCGGTTTCGATCACAGTACGTAGCAAAGTCTCACAGAAGCCGTCTTGTACCGGTGTGTTGGTGTCGTTATGGAAATAGTGCTCCAGAACATGAGATATGATATCCACCATGCCGTAGACCGTCTGATCACGTGGCAGAGTGAAGGTGTTCTCTGGGTCAAGAATCGAAAATGCCGGGAATGCATGAATACTGCGCCAGCCCAGTTTTTCCTGGGTCACTTCGTTAGTGATAACAGAGCCGCTATTCATTTCTGATCCTGTAGCTGCCATCGTCAGCACTGTACCGAGTGGGAGAGCATCTTGAGCAGCTGCCTTACGTTCAACAAAGTCCCACATGTCACCTTCATATTTCGCCCCAACAGCAACTGCTTTAGCGCAATCCAACACGCTACCGCCGCCTACAGCGAGGATGAGGTCGATATTATACTCGTGACACAGTTCTACACCTTTATGTACGGTGGAAAGGCGCGGATTCGGCTCTGCGCCTGAGAGTTCAGTAACCACAGCATCTATTGCGCTCAGCTCAGCCATTACCTTATCGTACAGACCGCTACGCTTGATACTTCCGCCACCGTACATCAACAGTACATTCTTGCCGTACTTAGGAACCTCAGTCTTCAACGCTTCCAGCGTCCCCTGTCCAAAGATCAACTTGGTAGGATTATAAAAATCAAAATTACGCATATGTGTAAACCTCCATTAGTTTATTTCAGAATGTTTTGCTCACTCGTATTATAAACCTCTGAATAGCCGCATTCAAATGGATTAGCTTCAAGCTACATAAGATAGGGGATGTCCTTAAGCCTACAGGCTTAAGGACATCCCCTTTCCAAACTTCAGATCGCGCCGAAGCTCTTCACGAAACGACGGAAAGCAGCTTGACCTTCCGGAGTCCGTTTATAGACACCCGCGTGTTCAAGAATATGTGTAAACTTGATGCCGACTTCGTTCTGTACAATCTTGACGGCTTCTTCATGCTGTAATGCCGTTCCGAAACGCTCTACAAGCTCCTGAACCCAAGCAGCGTGCTGCGCAAGTGGATGATTCGGATCATTCTTCAGCGCTTCTAATAGCGCTTGATCTCCTGCAAGGATGCTCGCAATAGAATCGAGTTCTTCCTTCAGACGACCTGGCAGAATTGCGAGTCCCATAACCTCAATCAAGCCGATATTTTCTTTCTTGATATGGTGCATCTCCCGATGGGGATGGAAAATCCCTTCAGGATATTGCTCGTTAGTCCGGTTGTTACGCAGCACGAGATCCATCTCGAAGCTGCCATCTTCCGCCCGACGAACAATTGGAGTTACGGTATTATGAGGCTGCACTTCACCATCAACTTCGCTGAACGCCAACACTTCTGCTTCAGGATCACTATACGCCTTCCAAGCTTCATAAAGTGCATTGCCACACTCCAGCAATACCGCTGGATCTACACCATTCAAACGTAATACGGACATAGGCCATTTTACGATATTAATGCTGACACCCGGATAAGATGCATGCGTGAAGATATCTTCCTTAGGCGCTTTCTGAATAGGGAAGGTATGACGTCCACCTTGAAAATGGTCATGCGTCAGAATCGATCCGCCAACANNTTCGAGCCAATAAAATAGTGCGGGAAAGATTCCACGAAGCCAAGCAGCCGCTTCAAGGTATCCTTGGTAAGCTTCATTGGCACATGATCATGATGGAATACAATACAGTGCTCGTTGTAGTAAACATATGGCGAATACTGAAAGAGCCATTTCTCATTATTCAGCTGAAGTGGAATGACACGCAGGTTCTGGCGCGGCGGATGATTAACCCGACCAGCGTACCCAACATTCTCGCGGCACAGCAGACATTTTGGATAGACCGGCGGCGGGAGCAAGCGGGCCATAGCAATTTCCTTCGGACTCTTCTCAGGCTTGGACAAATTGATTGTCATCTCGANNGGAAATCCGGTCCATCCGGATATAGTTGGAATCTATGCTTAATTTATAAAAGCGATCTGTAGCCGCGGAAATGCCTTTTTCAGCAGCTAAACGGTTGAACTCCGCATTTACGTCTGATGGTCGGGCCATTAGGAGTCCCATAATCTTGGCATCCAGCAAGTCACGGTAAGTATCGCTATTTTCTGGAATCAATCCGATTTCAAAACCATAATCAATCAGTGCATCCAGTGGAACCTGTGGACCTGTAAGTGGACTTTGATCGACCTCGCCAACGAACGGCTCACTAAATCCGAACTGATCTAGCAGCACATTACGGCTATAGTCTTCATCTGATGGAGCAATGAGCTGCTCACGTAGTGCGAACAGAACTAGCTGCTCAATCGCATGTAAGGCTTTCAGGCCAGCAGGCGTAACCTTATTCTCGTTGTGCATTTTCAATTCTCCTTAAGTAGGGTCTCATGCTCTAGTTAAGTTAAGCTATGCTAAAGCCCCTTATTCTCCGTACCCCTGCGGATTGGCAGAATGCCAGTTCCAGGCGCTTTGAATGATATTCTCTAAGTCAGCATGCTGAGGGTTCCATCCAAGGATAGAGCGTGCTTTATCGGAGGAAGCTACCAGTACTGCCGGATCTCCAGCACGGCGTTCCTGAATAACTACAGGAATTTCTAGTCCTGTGACTTTCTTCGCAGTTTCAATAACCTGTTTCACCGAGAAGCCAAGTCCATTTCCCAAGTTGAAAATATTACTGCTGCTTCCGCTACGCAGATAAGTTACTGCACGAACATGGGCGTCAGCCAGATCGCTAACATGAATGTAGTCGCGCACACAAGTCCCGTCTTCTGTAGGATAGTCGTCTCCGAACACGGCGATGCTCTCCCGTTGCTTCAAAGCGGTTTGCAATACCAGCGGAACTAAATGACTTTCCGGACGATGGTCTTCACCAATTTTGCCACTAGCATGTGCACCTGCAGCATTAAAGTAACGAAGCGCTACATATTTGATACCCAGTACTTTATCAAACCAAGCCATCATGCGTTCCATGGTCAGCTTAGTTTCGCCGTATACGTTTGCTGGCTCGGTACGGTCTGTTTCTTCAATCGGCACCTTTTCCGGTTCNNAGGTCGCAGCTGTGGACGAGAATACGATTTTGTTCACGCCGGCTTTTTGCATAGCTTCCAAAAGGCATTGTGTACCATATACGTTGTTGTCATAATACTTTACTGGGTCCTTCATGCTCTCACCAACCAAAGAACTCGCCGCGAAATGAATGACTGCCTCAATCTCATTCTCAGCAAACAGCTTACCAAGCAGCTCCTTATCGCGCAGATCGCCTTCGTACAGCTTGCCACCCAGTAGCGCCTCACGATGTCCTGTTAGCAGGTTGTCGATGACCACCACTTCTTCGCCGCGATCCAACAGCTCTGCTACAGTATGAGATCCAATATACCCTGCTCCACCTGTTACTAAAATTGCCATCTGATTACACTCCCTTCAATTCTTGAACACCATTACCGATGCCGCAAACGTAGAACTCACCAACCAAACCAGATCTTGTGGTATATGCCTCGCCTACTTCACGAATGAAACGTTCTACATCATCTTCATGTACCAAGGATACCGTACAGCCACCAAAACCTGCGCCAGTCATACGGGAACCGAGTGTGCCGGGAATACGCTGTGCTNNCAAATCACGCAAGGAAGTATGTGAGTCATTCATGAACTGTCCAAACTGCTTCAGATCATTGTTCTTTAAGACCTCAACGGATTCTAGTACACGTTGATTCTCTTCCACAACATGGCGAGCGCGGCGTCTAACAATTTCATCTGTGATTTTATCTTGATGTGCTTCAAATTGTTCACGATTGAGCTGTGCCAGATAAGCTAGCGAAGGAACTTCTTTTTGCAAAATAGACAAGGCCTCATCACACTGCTGACGACGCTCATTGTACTTGGAATCTACAAGTCCTCTGCGTTTGTTCGTGTTGCCGATAACCAGTTTGTAAGCACCCGTGATGAAAGGTACCAGATTATATTCAAGCGTATCACACATTAATAGGATTGCATGATCTCGTTTGCCATTAGCAACTGCGAACTGATCCATAATTCCGGAGTTTACACCTACGTACTGGTTCTCAGCACGCTGAGACAAGAGTGCAATCTCAACGGTATCCGTGTCTCCGCCTTCGAGAGTTAGGAAAGCATAAGCAGTCACGACTTCAAGAGAAGCTGATGAGGACAAGCCTGCGCCATTCGGAATATCACCATGGAACAGCATATCGTAACCTTTAGATACTGGAGTGTTTTTCTTCTCCAATTCAACCATTACACCAACCGGATAGTCGATCCATTCCCCAGTTTTGGCCTTGCCAATTTCACTATAATCAATAGATGCTTCATAAGGAAAATTAGTAGATGCAAAATTCACTTTGCTGTCACTGCGTGGACGCACAATCAAAGTTGTTCCGAATTCCAAAGCTGCCGGCAGCACGTATCCACCGTTATAATCCAAGTGCTCTCCAATGAGATTAACACGGCCTGGTGCATAAAATACTTGAGCTTCTTGCTCGCTTACCCCATACTTTTCGATGAATTTCTTTTTAAGTTCCTGTGTGCTCATTAATGCAACTCCATCCTTTCGCTGCTTCAGCCAGTGGGAATTAGTAAAGCGTTCTTTATGTATTCATTATAATAGAATCAGTCATCCTCTGATAATGCAATCATGTGTGTAATGTATGGATAAATGTGACTGCCCATAATATAATAATTACACAAATAATTGATACACCCTAAACTATAAGCCATAAAATGACAATAACACAAGAAAGGCTGTCTCAAATGGAGCATACTTATTCCGTAGGATCTAATCCCGTATATTACGATAAACAAAATCTCCATGTACTGTTTGCTGGTCAGAGTCAGACGATTCCTATGCATCAAGCTGGCCCTAAGATTTACGATTATTATTTACTTCACTTTATAGAGTCTGGCTCAGGTGTTTTCCGTACTGAACATCATCAATATGCACTGGGAAAAGGTGACTTCTTCCTTATTCATCCAGGACAGCTGGTCAGTTATATTTCGGATAAAGATCAGCCCTGGTGCTATCGCTGGGCAGCTTTTACTGGGAATGAGGCTGATAGTCTTGTGCTGCAGACAGGCTTTACACCTCAAAAACCTGTGGTGACTACAACGGGTGATAGCGTCATCCCAGGTGCCCTTTCCAGTATCATGCAAGCCTTCAAAGCAAACAAAGAAAGTGCCCACCTAACTTCTCTAGGGTATCTTTATCTCATAGTAGGTGANNCAGATTTACTCTCTTCTTTCTCCCGTCTTCCTGGAGCTGAATCGCAGGTTAAGCGTACTGTAAAGCAAATGATCCACTACATGGCCTCCCAATATGCTCATCCAGTATCCATTGAACAAATGTGTGATACTCTTGGCTATAACCGGGCCTATCTATCCCGTGTATTTAAGCAAGAGACCGGATTATCTCCGGTGACCTACTTGCTGAAGCTGCGCATTGAAAAGTCCAGACAGCTGCTGCGTGAACGACCCGAGCTGTCCGTGGAACAGGTAGCAGCATCCGTGGGGCTCACCGATGCTTTATACTTCTCACGCCAATTCAAACGGTTTTGTGCTCAGTCACCCACCGCTTACCGTCTCACAACGACCAGACATGTAAAGAAAACAGATCGGTAATGGAAGGCAGCGCAAAAGGGATTCACATATTAGACAAGTCCAATATGTGAATCCCTTTGCTAAGCTAACCTTTCAGTTAGCTTAGGTTATCTTGCATATAGACTCAGATATTCGGGGTAAGCACGAAGATGTATCTCTTTTGCCCTTTTCTGAGCCATTTCCTTCAGTTCTGACACATGCTCCGCATCAACATAGTCAGCGAGAACATCAATCACATC
>DOJM01000331.1:6570-6843 GCA_003529225.1 Paenibacillus sp. | reverse complement strand
TCCAGCACAGCGTTGAACTTGAGCTTTTTGTAAGCTGTGTATGCACTTATATCGATCTTTTGAGCAGCCTTGATATCCGCATCTAACGCCGATGTGTCAACATTGTCCTGCTTCAGCTGAAAGGTTAGCCAGTTCAGGTCAATACCAGCACTCTCAAATACAATTCTAAGGGTATGCTCGCCCGCCGACAGCTGAATATCAGGGATTCTAAAGGTTTTCCATACCCCTTTAGTCGTGGTAAGGTCAAAGGTTCCCAGTAGCTTATCGCCATCG
>DOJM01000331.1:0-6523 GCA_003529225.1 Paenibacillus sp. | reverse complement strand
CGACATCTGATTGGCTAGACCGAATTCGTGATGTGACTTTGTACATGCCTTCATTCTCCACATTTACCTTATAGGAGATGGCTTCTCCCTTACTTGTATTGGTGTAGCATAATCCGCCGTCTACATCATTGCTGCTTACTGGCGTGATTATCGGAGTAATGGAGGCAAATTCCGTCTCGGCTACCTTCAATTTCGTATTTTTCCCAATCTTCTTTACTGCCAAAGCTACATCACTATTGATTCTGACATAATCAAAATCAACAAAAAATGGATCTGTGAGATTCTGACTTCCGTTGGATGCAAGTAATCCAAACTTCGGATTGGCATAGTTCGCAGTTGTACTGCCAAGTGAAATATATTCCTTGCCATCAGCGCTGACATAACCGGAATAGCTGTTGCCTATTTTTTTCAAACGTAAATATAGCTCTTGCTTTTCTCCAAAAATACTGGTGAGTTGACTGGCAGACAGTTGTCCGATGGTAACAGGCTCCGTACCTCCGGTTTCTTTGGTCATACCGATGATCTTGCCGCTACTGTACTCATACTTCACCCAGATATAGTTATTGTTATCCTGTGAAGCCGTGATGCCGACGCCGTTATAATTTTGGTTTGGCGTTTTGCTCATATTAATTTTTACGGTTGCTTCCCAGTTGCCGAAGGCTTCCTGCTGGAAATAGTTCTTCAAATCTGCATGTTCACTCCAGAAGTCGCCTCTTTCAGCGATGATTCTCAAATTGCCTGGTGCAGCACTCAAAGACCAATTTTTGTTGTTTTCTGCATTGGTAGCAGTCTCTTTATTAATCGTCCAGAAGTTGCTTAGGTTTGTACTATCGAACTCATCGCTCTGTGGTGTCGTACCAAACTGTATCACATAGGAATTCGCCTGATCGGAGCTGATACATTTGATCGTCACTCTTTTATTGATGAGGTCTACGTTGGCCGTCGCTTTTACACCATCATTCGTTTCAAACGTAACTTCAGGTAAAGTAGCCCCGTTACTGAGACCTACATCATAACTGAACCTAGTCTGTGCAAACCCCTCAAGCGGCTTACCATCAATAGAGATATTCTTTAAATAAGCATAGGTCGGATTCTCAAAAATCGGTTCCAAGCCTTCCTCCGAAGAGAAAATAACCTTGTAGATCCGTTTCTCTCCTCCGGCCGAAGCAGTAATCACAGCAGCCGGTCTATCTTTATCGGCTTGTCGTACACTTACGTCTACACCAGCTATCGCCGTAGCCTTGACTTCAGGATAGCTGCTAGTTTCAGTCCTTTCACCAAAGGCTTTATAGTCGAGTTTCAATGGATTAAATATTTTGATCTTTTTGCCGCCTACCGTAATATCAGAGAGCTGTGGATCTCCTGATTTGTCTGTATTCACCCGGAACCAATCTCTTCCTGGCGTATAATTGACCACGTAATCAATCTTTGCCGTCCTTGCAAAGGCAGGAGATTGCATCAAAAAGCTCGTGATATTCTTGGCAGAACGCTGCAATTCTCCCAGGGTCAGACTGCCGTTAGCAAGCGATGTCATTGTATTAAAGGTACTGTTATTCCGATTCTTATGCGTTTCTGCATAATCGTTCGGAATTACCATGTAAAGGTCATTTTGGGCACGGACCATGGCTTTGCCGTTAGTTTCATCATAACGATTGGAAGTGGCATAGAAGCCCTGATCCTCACTCATCTTCGCCCACCAGTCTGTCATGACAATCCCGTCAAAGCCCCATTCTCCACGAAGGATGGTCGTATTCAGATCATAGTTACTTGAAGCCCATGTTCCGTTTACCGGACCATAGGACGTCATCACTGAACGCGCCTTTCCACTCTTCACTGCCATTTCATAACCCTTCAAATATATCTCGCGAAGCGCTCTTTCAGAGACAAGTGCATTCACAAGATGTCTATCCGTTTCCTGATTGTTCGCAGCGAAATGCTTGATAGTAGGCGCCGTACCGTTCTTCTGTAGACCTCTTGTCTGCGCAGCAGCCATGATGCCTGTCAGTAATGGATCCTCTGAAAAATACTCAAAGTTTCTTCCGTTCAGGGGACTTCTGTGGATATTGATCCCCGGGCCTAACAGCGTATCGATGTTATTAAGCAGCATTTCTTTGCCAAGAAGATCGAATAATCTTTCATTCAGCTCAGTGTTCCACGTACAGGCAAGCATCGTCCCGTTCGGGATACTGGTTGCTTTCTCTGCATTGGTCTCCATCCGGATTCCTGAAGGACCGTCCGCAGCACTGTCGATAGGGAGCCCGAATTTTAGCAGATTTTTAGTGACACCACCAAAAGCCGCAGCGGTACCGGCAGTAACTTTGGGGCTGGAAATCCCTTCCCCTAAAATAATGGCCCCCAAATCGTTATTGGACAATTGTGCAAGGAACTGATCCATAGTCACTTTTTGATTGTATACATCCAATAAGGTATAACCCTTGTCCCCGGTTTGTGGAATGGACGCAGGAAGATTTTGCTTGATTCTCTCATCCAAGTTGGTAGTCCGTGTTGGTACCTTTTCAGTGACAGTGGTANNCACCATTTTCATTCGGTTGACCTGGTTTGATACGATCAAATTCCTTAGTTGGCGCGAGCGCTTCCTGCAAGGTTTCTACAACCTTCAAGGCATTAAGGCTGTATGCTCCTTGCTTTTCGCTGGTACTTACACTGTTGCCTACGTAAATATTATAGTCACCAGTTTCCAGGACATAAGATGAATCATGCCCCGTAATTCCACTGTCATCATATGAGGCCATATCTTTGGTGTCATACGTGATGGTGATCGACTGTGACTCCCCAGGCTGTAGCAGGTGGGTCTTAGCAAAAGCAGCAAGCTCCTTGGCCGGCTTACCAAGTTTACCTTGTGGTGCACCGTAATAAATCTGTACAACTTCTTTGCCTTCCACCTTACCTGTATTCTGAACAGTTACAGACACCGCAACCTCATTCTCACCAGCATTGACATTATCAGTCGTGATCTTGAAATTGGTATAAGACAGTCCGTACCCAAATGGATAGAGCACCTTATCCGGAGCAAAGGTCTCAAAATAGCGGTAGCCTACATAAATATCCTCACTATAAGAATTTTCAGTTTTGCTGCCAAAATGTNNAGGATAGTCTTCAAGTGTAGCTGCAATCGTATCGCTCAATTTACCGCTTGGCGTAACGTCTCCGGTTAGTACGTCAGCTACGGCGCTACCGCCTTCCATCCCCCCTTGCCAAGTGTACAAAATAGCAGCTTTGGGATAGTTTTTAGCCCATGACATATCGATCACGTTGGCTACGTTCAATACGATGGCCACTCGGTCGAATTTGGCATAGACCCGGTTAAGCATGTCTACTTCAAGGTCTGTCAGCTTATAGGCACCCTTGACGTCCGTATTATCCTTATCTTCACCAGCTGTTCTACCGATGATGACCACAGCTGTATCCGTTTTTGCTTTTGCTGCATCCACAATTTCATCGGTTAAAGGCATTTCTGCCTGTGACCATGGCTCTGCTGCCCAGCCACCACCGCCATTGTTGAAAGGATTCTTTTTGATCCAGTCGGCATAGACCTTCGCCAGATCTTCGTTTAACTTGAGACTGGGATTGTTCCGAAGACCTTCCAGAATCCCATTCACATAANNTGATCCTGTGCCTGACTTGTAATAATGCGCTTGTATGCGGCCAAATACCGATACATTTTCACTCTTCTTGATAGGGAGCACTTGTTCATTTTCATTTACTTGTGATCCTGCTAGTTTATACTCCGGATTTTGCAGCAGCACAATACCTTCAGCAGCCACTTCTCTGGACACATCCGCTAATCCCGGGAGAACCTTGGCCAAAACAGGAGAACTGGTACTAGGCGTTATGATTGAGGTTATCAGAATGCAGCAGAATAATATTTTAAGTAAGCGATTACAATTTTTCCTCATACTTATCACCATTCCTTTCGATTAAGGTACAGCGAGATTTCAATTAAAAATTTTCTAATACATAGACGTTCACTTCATAAACCGATAGGATGAATTTACTTTCAGGAAGGAGTTATTCTCTAAGAACGTTAGCCACTGTGGAGGAAGGCTTATTCAAGCATCAAGTGTGTTACTGATTAAATCTAAACCGGTTTAGATTTCCCGCATAATTCCCCTAACTCATACTTACAAATAAAAACGTGCGAAAATGTTCATTAACTCCTCCTTTACTTTTTGAACTCACATTGAATACTATCATCAGAATTATCATCCTAACATAGAAAATCCTCATTGATTTATTGAATATACTCATGTATCACAGAATTAAGTTTTTCCAAAGCACTAAAAAGGCCCACTCGGCCGATAGCTAAACTTATAACCCGAAGTTAANNAAACAGCAGCTAAATTAAAATAGCAGGGTGAATCAGCATCGCTCAAGGCCGATTCACCCTGCTATAAAAACCAAATGCAAGTTCGTGAACTTTCGTTGAAGTAGAATTATTTTGCAGATAAAAGACTCTCAGTAATGTAATTTAACTGCGCTTCAAGCGTAACGGGATCACTATATGTATCAGCGGTTGGGTTCAGTTGGAATACGTTGCCTGCTTTTACGGCAGGAAGATGCTTCCATAAGGGGTTGTCATAGACGATTTTCGGATCGCTCGTATCGCCAGTCCATGGGCATGTGAATACAATATCACCAGCAAATTGAGGTAGCTTCTCAAGGGAGATTGTTGCCCAACCAGTGCCGCTGTCTATAGCTTCTTTCTGCGCTTCAGGAGGTGCTTTCAGGCCAAATTCATTATAAATAATTTCTCCACCGCGCCCATAGCTGTGACCGAATACGAATAGTCCACCGGAAAACGGATTTAGGATAGAAACGGTTTTGTCACCTACAGCTGCTAATACCTTAGGCTTCAATTCGTTGATTTTTTTGTTCCATTGTTCGACCCAAGCTTTAGCTTCGACTTCTTTCCCCGTTAATGTACCGAAATCAAGCATTTGATCTTTGATAGTTTTTGCACCGTATTGAATGGCTACTACTGGAGCTATTTCGGCCAGCTTGTCGAGTCCTTCCATTCCGGAGAATACAACAATAAGATCAGGGTTCAGCTCTAAAATCTGTTCAAGAGATGGTTCATCCCCAAGGCCTTGAACGCCTTCCAGCATTCCTTCAAAGTAGGGACTGTTTAAGACACCATTCATAACACCAACCGGCTTGATACCTAACGCCAAGAAGTATCCAGTGTCGAAGGAGGTTAAATCGACAATCCGCTTCGGATGTCTGGGTATTTGAATATCTCCATTACTTGCTCGATATGTAACCATGTCCACTTCGCTGGATGAGTCATTGCTATTTGATGAAGATGCAGCACTCTCTGTCCCATCTACTGAGGAGGTGGCATGCTCAACTGCTTGTCCGCAAGCTGCTAGCAGTAACGTTATAACCAAAGTAAACACAAGCAATAGGTAAACTTTTGGAGATTTAAACAAAATAAATTCACTCCAATCGACATTTTATATAATGATATTGATAATCATTATCAATTTAACTATATAGTATTATTCTATCTTTGGCAATGGAGAATGCGTTAACATCTACTGCATTTACCTTTTGGACACCTACTATCTGAAGATTGATTTTCTCACAAAAACACACTAAAAATAAAAGGACAGCCCGTCGGCTGCCCCTTAATCTTGTCAAGTCATTATCTTCTCTTTACACCTGCTACGCCAATTACACATGTCCCTGCTTAGCAACATCACGTGCCTTGGCGGCAACCTGTTCCGGATCGCCTAAATAAAAGCGGCTGATTGGATTAATGTTCTCATCCAGTTTGTACACGAGTGGTACTCCTGTAGGAATATTGAGTTCCAGCAGTGCTGCCTCATCAATATCTTCCATAAATTTGATCAACGCTCGCAGTGTATTACCATGAGCTGAAATGAGCACCCGTTCCTTTTTACGCACAAGGGGGACGATGCGGTTTCTCCAGAAATCACCCACACGATGAACAGTATCTTCCAGACTCTCGCCTCGCGGAATATCCTCCGGACGAACACTGCTATAACGAATATCGTTTCTGGCATACCGAGGATCATTAAGCTCCAGCAGCGGGGGCCGAACCGATAAACTCCGTCGCCAGAGATGCAATTGCTCTTCACCGTATTTTATCGCCGTTTCACTTTTGCTAAGTCCCTGAAGTGCACCATAATGCCGTTCATTCAGCTTCCAGGACTTTTGCACAGGAATCCACAGCAGATCCATTTCATCGAGAATATAGTTGAGTGTTTTGATCGATCGTTTCAGTACTGATGCAAAAGCCAGATCAAACGTATATCCTTCATCTTTCAAAAGCTTGCCAGCAGCCTTAGCCTCTTGAATACCCTTCTCTGTTAAATCCGGATCACTCCAACCCGTAAACAAATTCTGCACATTGTACTGGCTTTCACCATGACGTATTAGTACGATTTCGTACATTTTATCTCTCCTCCCACCTATAGCTCTGGAATTCTGTTACTTCATGCAATAACTCACCGTAATAATCTTTAGTATGGGCGTTTTT
>DOJM01000330.1:22615-22981 GCA_003529225.1 Paenibacillus sp. | reverse complement strand
CCTTAAACAGCACTGTCCGCTTCTCGATATCACGCATCATCGCCATTGCAATCGGAGATAAGCGTGCTTCTGTATAACGCATTGCCGCAGCTGGGTCATCGTCCATCGAGCCCCAGTTGCCATGACCGTCAACAAGAACATGCCCCATCTTCCATGGCTGTGCCATACGAACCATACCGTCGTAAATCGAGGAGTCACCATGTGGATGGTAATTACCCATTACATCCCCGACGGTTTTGGCTGATTTGCGGTACGGCTTGTCAGGCGTGTTGCCAGAATCGTACATCGCATAAAGAATACGGCGTTGTACGGGCTTAAGTCCATCGCGGACATCGGGAATCGCCCGGTCCTGAATAATATATTTGG
>DOJM01000330.1:21207-22482 GCA_003529225.1 Paenibacillus sp. | reverse complement strand
AAGGCGAACGCTAACGCTCCTCCAGAACGATTCCGCCACTCCGTTTGCCTATCACCAAAAAATTAAAAACAGTGGAAGTATTCGTCACTTGCAGCACTACTAACTGCAACTACTCTACAATTTCAGTGAAATCGACATTCTCAACAATCCAGCGTTTACGTGGATCGACTTTATCACCCATCAGTGTAGAAACACGACGCTCAGCCTTAGCAGCATCCTCAATCTGCACCTGAAGCAGTGTACGCGATTCTGGATTCATCGTTGTTTCCCACAGCTGATCAGGGTTCATCTCACCCAATCCTTTATAACGCTGAAGCTCGAAGTTTTTGCCGAATTCCTTTAAGTAATTTTGCAGTTCTTCATCACTCCATGCATACCTTACGGTTTCCAGCTTGCCCGTTTTGCGGGTCAGCTTATAAAGCGGAGGCTGGGCAATAAAAACCTTTCCGGCATCTATTAACGGCTTCATATAACGATAGAAAAATGTCAGCAGCAGCACCTGAATATGCGCTCCATCTGTATCCGCATCGGTCATAATGATAATTTTGGAATAATTGCTGTCTTCGACGGTAAAATCCGGACCAATTCCTGCACCAATCGTGGAAATGATCGCTTTATATTCATCGTTCTTCAGGATATCCAGCAGCTTGGCTTTTTCCGGATTCATCGGTTTCCCTTTTAGCGGCAAGATCGCTTGAATCTTTGAATCACGGCCTTGCTTCGCTGAGCCACCAGCTGAATCACCTTCTACGATAAACAGCTCAGTTCGTGTAACGTCCTTAGACTGCGCAGGTGATAATTTTCCGCCAAGATTCGAGCTCTCGCTACGTTTCTTACCTGTACGGATCTCATCGCGGGCTTTGCGAGCCGCTTNNGCCTGAATTGATTTTTTCAGAAGGCTCTGTGCTACCTGTGGGTTTTCTTCCAGGAAACGAGCCATATTCTCAGATACGATATAGTCTACTGCACTACGAGCAGAAGCACTACCAAGCTGATCCTTCGTCTGTCCAACAAATTCAACCTCGGACATTTTGACACTAATGACAGCCATCATACCTTCGCGCAAATCATTTCCTTCTAAATTCTTATCCTTTTCTTTAAGCAGCTGTGTACGGCGGGCATAATCATTCAACACACGAGTATACGCGGTCTTAAAGCCTGTCTCATGAGTACCACCGCTACGAGTAGGAATGGAGTTAACGAAGGAAGCCAAGGTTTCTGTATAGCCTCCATTGTACTGAAGGGCTACTTCCACTTCGATATCGTCCTTTTCAG
>DOJM01000330.1:13407-21194 GCA_003529225.1 Paenibacillus sp. | reverse complement strand
TGTAGAACATCCTTGCCCTCATTCAAGAACTGTACGAATTGGCTTGCTCCACCCTCGTAAAAGAACTCGTCCTGACGATTGCTCCGCTCATCATGCAGCGTAATACGCAGACCGGAATTCAGAAAGGCAATCTCCTGTACTCGCTCTGCCAGCGTATCATAATTCAGGGCAATTCCATTTGGAAAGACGCGAATATCCGGTTTAAAAGTAATTTTCGAACCGGTTTTGTTGGTGTTGCCCAGAATTTCAAGGCCCGTTACAGGTTCGCCTACATGCTCTTTCCCCTTCTTGTCCACCCAATATTCAAAACGTTGACGATGGATTTTGCCTTCACGATAAATCTCTACTTCAAGCCATTCAGACAAAGCATTCGTTACTGAAGCCCCTACGCCATGCAAACCGCCTGATTTCTTGTAACCAGATCCACCGAATTTACCGCCTGCATGCAAAATTGTAAATACAACTTGCGGCGTTGGCACTCCTGTCTTATGCATTCCAGTTGGAATCCCACGACCGTTGTCCGTCACCGTTACTGAGCCATCTTTGCGAAGTAGTAAGTCAATCTTCGTACAATACTTGGCTAAATGCTCATCCACAGCATTATCTACAATTTCCCATACTAGATGATGTAGTCCCGAAGAACTTGTACTGCCGATATACATGCCAGGTCGTTTGCGTACTGCAACCAGACCTTCGAGCACTTGAATGTCGTCAGCATCGTATCCAGTACGGCTATTCTCGCCGTTATTAGAAACTTCAGCAAACATATCGATCTGTTCGAGCATTCATGCTCCTCCTTCTTTTCTCTATACTCAAGCATTAACGCCTTCGGCGTCCTNNGTCCTTATAAAGACGGTAAGCCTTTAAGCGAGAAATATAAGACATACAGTATAAGTGCAAAACTTATACTTTCTTATATCTCTAGAAATGCAAACAAACGTTTTCGTCACTTTGTACATTCTAATTCAAAATATCCCTTTTCGTAAAGACGGCGAATGAAATGATCACCGAAGCAGCCCCCCATACAGCCAGTACAGCCATGGAAAATGACAAGGACATCCCCTCTATGGGTGCGGGAGTTCCTGACAAATAACCGGTCAGTCCAAGATTTACCATAAATAAATATTTCGCTGTTGTCCAGGCTGAGGCCATATTAGTCAGAATATTTCCAGCGATCAGCGCTGCCATCATGACCACTATACTAGCAGCAGTGCTCCTTACAAGTACAGAGATCATAAAAGCAAGCAGGGCAACTACGACACTTACGAACCAGACCAATCCACCTTGCATAAGCATATATTTCCACTGTGGAACTGCATGCACAGTAGACATATCCACCGAGTCTCCACTGATCTTAAAGCCTGTAAAGACAGGGATATTAAAGCCCTTATATCCAAAAGCAAGACCAGAGATAAGGTAGCTGATCACAAAGGTGGAAAACACAATAAGCGAGACAAACATAAGCAGAGCCGCTAATTTGCTAAACAAAACTTTCCAACGCTTAACTGGCCTTGTCAGCAGCATTTTGATCGTCCCTGTAGTTCGCTCCGCAGAAACTAAATCCGAGGCTACCGCCATAATGAGTAGCGGAATAAATAAAGTAACGGAATTATCCATAAACTCACGGGTAAAGGTAACGCCACTTGGCTCGTTCGGATTCACATCATGGTGAAGGTAGTACTGAAGCTGCTGTACAAATATTCGCCGATAAGTCTTCCATTCCTCTGGAATTCGGTCGCTACCCAAAGAATTTTGATTATCAATGATCTGCTGCTGAATCTCCAGGCGCCAATCGGAGTTGAATTTATCTCGGCTACGCTCAGCTGAGCGCATTTGAGCGTAGGTGAACATAGGCACCAGTACAATCAGAATCAGCAGTATAACATAAAACCGTTTCTTTTTTATGATTTTTAAACATTCATTACGGATTAGCGGAAGCATATTATTCAACGTTCTCACCCTCCGTTAGTTTCAAGAATAGCTGTTCCAGTGTCGGATTGATTTTATGCACAGCCCTAACTTCGATTTCAGCAGTCACCATAACAGCCACAATCTCGGGGATCAAATCCTGCTCCATAATTGTGATTAAAGAATTCGGGCCCATACCTGCAATTATTGAATCATCCAAGGTAACGTCTTCCAGATTCTGAATCTGAATATCTGGGCGATCAGCCAGTAATCCCTTAGCTACAGAAAAAGGCTCCAGCTCCCAAAGTACATACGGAGAATTTCGAGCGATCAGCTCATCAACCGCACCCACTGCAAGTACTCGCCCTTTACTAATAATCGCAACACGGTCGCAGAGAAGCTGGATTTCACTAAGTAAATGACTCGATACAAATACCGCTAAACCCTCATCTGCTAGTTTGCGTATAAATTCTCGCAGCTCCTTAATTCCCTTTGGATCTAAGCCATTTGTAGGCTCGTCCAGAATAAGCAGACGCGGACGTCCCAGAAGAGCCTGCGCTATACCAAGTCGTTGTCTCATCCCAAGCGAATATGTACTTACCTTATCATGGATTCGTTGATCCAACCGAACGATATCTACGACTTCACTAATACGTGCATTATCTATACCTGGCTGCATTCGGGCAAAATGCTGTAAATTCTCCCATCCCGTCAAATAGGTATATACCTCAGGATTCTCAACGATAGAGCCGACAAATTGCAACGCTTTTTCCGGATTTCGGTTCACATTGTAACCACATACCGTAATCTTGCCCTCGCTTGGACGAATCAAATCGACAAGCATTCCAATCGTAGTTGTCTTCCCAGCTCCATTAGGTCCGAGGAAGCCAAAAATTTCTCCTTCTCTCACATCAAACGTAACATCATCTATAATCCACTTTCGCCCTATTTTTTTCCGTACCCCGTCTACAGACAAGACGACCGGGCTGGATTCTCCACTGTTCGCTTTTGTCATATTCTCCTTAGCTCCTTGTTACTGTCATTTCCTCGGCTAGTACTTGCTCAAAGGATATTTTATCTAATACAAATCATCATTCTTAGAAAGCTGGCTCTCACTTCTGTTCTAGTGTATAGCCTGAATGAATCGCTCTCCAATTCGTTGATAGCCATCCCCATTCGGATGAAAATGATCCGTTGATAAGTATTTGTCCAAATGCTTGTTAAACAAGTCGAAGGTTGGAACCAATGTCATATTGCTGTGCTTATTAATAATATCCATTGCCGCATTATTCCACTTCGCAACCGCCTGATTACCTGGTACAAGTAGATCTGGTATATCACCAAAGGGATTGTATAACCCCATATAATAAATTTGAGCATTTGGATTGATTTCCGTGATTTTCTCCAGAATCTTACCTAATCTTTCTACTGCTTCCGGAAGGGCTGCTAGCAAAGACTCTGGAGTCAGCTCTTGATCAGTCGTGGATTCACTTTGAAGTGCGCCACTATTCTGCAAAATATTGGAGTCCTTGAATAAATCATTCCCTCCGATCGAGAGCAGAATGACATTCGCCATATGCAGCGCGTAATCTATACCATCTTCATCCAGCTTGCTTTGCAGTCCTGCAGTTGTTAAACCATTAATTCCCATATTACCCAATGAATCAACTTCGACACCTTTAGCGGATAAACCACTAACCGTACGCTTAACAAATCCTTCTCCGGTGTTATCACCAGTTCCCTTGGCTAGCGAATCTCCGAGAGCAACAACTTTGAGCTTCTTAACCGTCTCCGTCACTGGAGCGGCTGTTTGCTGAGGTAAGTTGGTCCCTGACGCTTCTCCAACCGGATAGATGATGTCTCTGACCGCATAAACTAAACCTACAATTAGAATTATTGTTGTTACTATGGAAATCAGGCTGACCGTGCGCCATGTCCACTTTGAATCATTCAAAACCATCCCTCCGTGTGCCGTTCTATTATGTATTGTTCCACATTTTACAAAGATCTTAACTATGTACATAAACATAAATCTTCCATACCGGTTTTGCAAATGTCTAAAATAGAAATAAATCCAGCTAATCCGCTTATTTAACCCGAATTTGAATACGAAAATTCTCAAAAAAATTTAGCGATTAAAGTTTGGGTACAAAAAAACGTTCCCCGATTTTCATCGGAGAACGTTTGATTCCAGCAACATTTTTTTCAATTATTTACCAATAAATTCTTGAACCCAGTAGTTATTGTCATACCCTACACCGATATAATTGAAATTAGCATTCAAAATATTAGCTTTGTGACCAGGACTATTCATCCATGCTTTCATTACTTCTTCTGGTGTTTTTTGACCCATAGCGATGTTCTCGCCTGCAGCGTTATAAGTGATACCAAAGGATTTCATCATATCGAATGGTGAACCATACGTAGGTGAAGTATGTGAAAAATAGTTATTAGTACGCATATCCGTAGCTTTTGTAGCTGCTACTTTATGAAGGCTGTCCAACCCAGAAACAGGCTTCAAACCAGCTGCTGCACGCTCTTTATTTACCAGCGTTACGATTTGTTGAACATAAGTTCCTTTATTGCTCGCAGCACCTGTAGTAGGTGTAGTTTCTGTAGGTTTAGTTACAGGTTTAGTTACAGTAGTCGTATCCGAAGGCTTAGTTACTGGCTTGGTAACAGTTGTCGAATCCGAAGGCTTTGTAACCGTAGTTCCGGTGGATGTATCTTTATTTGGAACCGTTCCTGTTTGAGGCTTGGATACCACGATTGTGCTATTAAAAATAGGGAGTCCCTGTAGGTTAGCTTGTTTTAAATATTGTAAAACCTGCTCATAGCTAGTACCTGATTTAATTACTGTTACCTCAGTTGAGGCCGCATTCGCTTCGAGTGGAAGAGAAATACTAAGTGCCATAACAGCTGCTACACTACCACCAATAATTGCTCTTAATCTCTTGTTCTTCATTCTGCCATCTCCTCTTTCTTGTGTGTAATATATGTTTCTGCTTAGAGTGACCAGCTACAAATGTTACAAAGTTGTAATTTGTTCCTCAGTCATTGTAGCATAAATCTATCAGCTGTGCTCTTCTAATTTTTAACATTTACTAGTCTTGATTGTAAGTTTCCTGAGCATGAATTGCATTCGATATTGGCGTTAAAAAGCAAAAAAAGTCGCCATTCTCGAGAGAATAGCAACTTCTGTGTGCTAATAGATAATAAGTAACTAGTGAAACGATTGCCAAAATTCTCCCTCAGTAGAGATAAGTCCCATAATTTCTGCATAAGGAATACGGAAAGTAGGAAAACCCGCAGAATAAGGAGCAATCTCATAAGGTGCGAAATAAAGATATAACGCTTCATTATCTACAAAGAAAGGCTGATCTGAGGTAATTCCTTTATACGTATCCGGAAAAACATAGGAGTACTCAGGATCGTTCTCAATCTGCTTACCTACGATTTTACTGAGCTTTTCCACGTATCTACTTCCTGGCTTAAACAAATCACCTAGCTTATAGAACCTTCCGTTACGTACATTAGTATGTGTATAGATTTTGGTAGGCATGCCGTGGGCTGCTCCAAAAGGATAACGGTAACCCGTTAACTCCAGCACTAGAAGATTTTTGCGGAAAAAGGACACTGAAAAATCACCATTATAACTGAAATCCTGTGTTGCTCCATTACTACCTGGGTCTTCGACTAGCGAAAGCTTCCGTAATTTATCATTAACCTCTCTAGAAACTTCCGCGCTTGCAATTCCTTCAACAACCGGATAGTAAACCAGATAATCCCTGTTCGGTTTGTACTTCTTCTCGACTACGGAATATGGAGGTCTCAGTGGGATGACTCCATTTTGCCTCCAAATCTGCTTCCCTTGACGATCATAATATGCTGTACGTTGATCTATATCTGCTCTAATTAGGCGTCCACTGAGGGTAAGTGTTCCCGTCCCTTGAATAACTGGAGGCTGAGCTGCTCTTTTTCCAGTTCGATCTATAAAAAAAGTCTCCTTAGCATCATATACAGATGCCAGTCCGTCCTGATAATTATTCACACCAAGCAAGGTATGATTGCTCAGAATTGCTCCTGTCTCTGCATCAGCGATAATGTAACGTGAGCCTCGATAAGGTTGACTAGGGAATATTGGTGTTCCTATAGCTGCTCTGCCTTCACCAAGCTGCAGGACTTCATAATATTTCGCGGGGATAATCATTTTTCCTTGTTTATCAATCAGCCCGTAGGCGTTGCCATAGTTCTCAGCGGTATTCACCACTGCACGCCCCTCCGAGAAAGGTAAGGCAGAAGTGAATTGTGGCTGAATAGCTACTGTTCCATCCGTGTTTAAATAGCCGTACTTACCGTTCTCAGTCGCTTGATAGGAGAGCAGCCCATCACCCGGACTCCCTACGAATGGATGATTGTACGTATAGAGAATCTTCCCTTCAGGATCAATGAGTGCGTACTCTCCCTCTTTAATCTTGACTAAAGCCACACCATTCATGAAATCATTGGCGTCCACATAAATTGCAGGCAAAACCTCTTTGCCTTGCGCATCTACATACCCATATAGTGATGGACCACCCGTTGTATTTTGTTTCGAAAATAATGCAAGTCCCTCATGCAATGAGTTTAGATAATCATAACGGGCTGGAGTCACCTCTTTACCTTTTTCATCGATAAATGTGTACCCTTTCGCATCTGATACTACTGCGCGTCCTTCCGAAAAAGGGGCAATGAACGAGTAAATGGGCTTCACCCGCTCCCGTCCAGAGCTGTCGATCAGTCCGCTACTGTTTTTTCGTTGTACAATGGCTAGCCCATTCTTCTGAAAATCCTCAGCATATTCGTATCTGGGCTCAATCTGAGCACGACCTTCGTCGTTAATATATCCCCAGAGCGTACCCTCTTTAAGATTAAAAGGCGCCGGATGTAACCCAGTATTCCTTAATTCGTCGTCAACCCACTCCGGTAATACATTCGGCGTCTCATAAGGCTTATTAGAGTAGTCTACACGATATAATCCCGCCTCTGCTGGGATCGTAACGAATAGCTCCTCTTCTGTACGTATGAAATCTTCTTCTTGCTGCGTAATATATTCGTTCCAGCCAATGCCGTCCCATCTCCATACATCCGCTTGCAACGGACCATTGTCATTCCCTTTCCCCAGCTCATTCAATCTAATCCTTAACATCCAGTCGCTCCCCTTTAACAAAGGCATTTGCCTATAGAATATGGGAGAATGTTGGTTTATGTGATTTTGATCTTTAAGGTGTAGGAGGAAGGTGAAAACGCATTAAGCGTGTTAGGTGTGTCGATACTGGTTGCACGGTGAGGTGTTGGGCGAAGGCAAGCCTGGTGACTTGGCAGGTGACGGGGGATGTGATAGTGCGGGGATTCGTGTGACTCCTGGGATTTGTGGGATGCGCTTGAATATGGATCGGGCCGCAGGGGAGTCACGGGTTCGTGGGATGCAGAGGTTATGACAAGGCGAGGCGGGGAGATTTTCGGGGGCTAAGTCGAAGCGTACTTGGAGCGGGGTATGGAGTAACGTAGGAGCTGTTGAGTTAATAAGGGAGTGTGGTTGAGGATGGCGGTTTGTGCTGGGCGTTCGCTCAGCGAACGAAACGTTGCTCCCATCATTGTTGTCTCCAAATTTATTGATTTGTAACACACACGCATTAAAGTATAGAGATAAGAACGAATGCTACCGCTTGCACGCTATCCTGCCGTTCTTTCAGCTGCTATTAACGTTTTTCGTCAATTCAGTCTCACCACGAATCCAAGGCTGTGATACCTCTTAATCCTTCACGTAGCTCCTATCGGTTAATTCTAGAGCATTTATGCCCTTCATTCTTCCACATTGACTCGTTTCAGCTATTTCT
>DOJM01000330.1:12949-13352 GCA_003529225.1 Paenibacillus sp. | reverse complement strand
GCTTGTTTCTTCATGTACCCGCTTCAAACAACTCAATTCAGCCGCTTCTACGGGATTTTTACCGTTCTTTTGCCACATTTCAAACAAAAACAAGTGAAGTGTCTGCAAGTAATATAAGTTGGTCTTAGATGTGGCTAAGTCGCTATAGGATTACTGGCGGCAGTAGGCGAAGGTGTTCGCACGATGTTGTTGTAGCGGTATTGGATATAGTGATGTTGGTTGCGACGATGTTAGTTATAGCATAGTTGCGGTAGTTTTGATTGTTGCAGTTTTATTTGTGACAGTGTAAGTTGTTTGTTTTTACCTGTCATTTTTTCGAAGCGAAGCCATAGATACAGACATGCAAAAAAACGTTTGCGATAACTAGCAAACGCTTTTTCTGCCCTACCCCAGCGAGGTGATA
>DOJM01000330.1:12496-12876 GCA_003529225.1 Paenibacillus sp. | reverse complement strand
AGGAATCTGAGAACAACAGCGATCGTAAGCCCAATATTCCCCGTAGTTAGCCCTTAATCACTACGCCTAAATCTTAATTCTCTATCACGTTACTCCCTAATCACCAGGCTGCTACTTCTTCGAAGAGTACTTCCGCATATCAAATGCGACTGCGGCTATAATAATCAAACCTTTAATAATTAACTGATAGTAAGGGCTGATGCCGATAAAGGTTAGACCGTAGTTAATGAGAGTAAAGATGATAACCCCCACTAAGACACCCGGCACAGTACCGATACCCCCGGTTGTGGATACACCACCAACTACACAAGCTGCAATGGCATCAAGCTCATACATGTTACCGTAGTTATTAGTTGCTCCACCTGTTCTAGCAGCTTCCA
>DOJM01000330.1:8781-12341 GCA_003529225.1 Paenibacillus sp. | reverse complement strand
GACGCAAACCGCCGATTGGCTGGGATTGGTTCGGGTCCATATCAAAGTACAGGGAGTTCAGCCCGTACACGATGAGCATTGTACCCAGGGTAGCGATAAATGGCGGAACGTGAAGCTTGGAAACAACAATACCATTTATAAGTCCACAGAGAAGACCAGCAACGATAGCAATAAGGATTGGAAGCCATACTTCCACTTGCGGTAGATCTGGAAAAAAACGACGGGAATACTCTGGGATTTGCAGCATCGAAGCGGAGATAACTGCCGTAAAACCAACCACTCGTCCAGCGGACAAGTCAGTACCTGCCGTAATAAGGATAAAGGCAACCCCAAGTGCGATGATAACGCGTGTAGACGACTGAATCAGTACGTCACGCAGGGTGTTGNNAAGTTTGGATCGTAGATGATGATCCCCATAATCAGCAGTACCAGCACGATGTAAATTGCGTTTTGAGTAACAAAGGATTGAGCTTTTTTAACGTTCATTAGTAGTGATCCCCCTTAAAATTACGCAAGCATATTCTCCTATCCATACTCCTTAATGCTGTGCAGCGAGACGCATAACTTCGGTTTCCGTAGCTTGCTCGCCTTCTAATATTCCTGTAAGCCGTCCTTCCGACATGACCATTACACGGTCAGACATTCCGAGCAGCTCCGGCATTTCAGAGGAGATCATAATGATACTCTTCCCTTGCTGGGCCAAGTCGGCAATTATGGAGTAAATCTCGAATTTAGCCCCTACGTCGATACCACGGGTCGGCTCGTCCAGAAGCAGGATTTCGGGCTCAGTAAGCAGCCATCTGGCGAGTAGCACCTTTTGCTGATTACCACCAGAAAGATTCATGATTAGCGTTTTGGTTGTAGGTGTTTTAGTTCGTAATTTTTCAATCATTTTATCGACTTCCACTTTCTTCTTTTTTCCATCTAGTAAAAGGAGAAGTTTCTGGTAACGATGTAGATTAGCAATCGCACCATTCTCATGAACAGACAAGACTGGAAATATGCCTGTTACACGACGCTCTTCGGTAAGCAAAGCCATTCCATGTTTCTTAGCATCTTTCGGAGAATTAATAGTAACGTCCTTGCCTTTAATAGAGATCGTTCCGGATTTCAAGGCTCGCAGACCGAACAACGCCTCAATTACCTCAGTTCTCTGGGCACCTACCAGACCCCCAATACCAAGGACCTCTCCACGTCTTAATTCGAACGACACATCTTTAAAAGATCTTTCCTCCGGAGAGGTTAAACCTTCCACTTTCATGTATACTTCACCAGGTACGTTGAAGCGTTCAGGGAAACGGCTGGTCAATTCGCGGCCCACCATTTTGGAAATGATAAGATCTGTAGTTAATTCCGCCGCTGGCCAAGTTCCGATTTTTTTACCGTCACGCATAATAGTAACTTCATCAGAGATTGCAAGAATCTCTTCCATTTTGTGAGATATATAGATAATAGCTACGCCTCTACTTCTGAGATCCCGTATGATCCGGAATAAATGTTCCACCTCCACACTGGTTAGGGAAGAAGTGGGTTCATCCATTACAATAACTCGGGAGTGAAAAGAGACAGCCTTCGCAATTTCAATGGATTGGATTTTGGATACGGAAAGCTTACCCACTAATGTTTCGGGATTCAGGTCGATATCCAGATCTTTAAACAAATTTTCAGTGTCAGTGAACATTTTCTTATGGTCAATAAACTGAATCGGTCCGATTCCCTTCGTTGGAAAACGTCCTAGCCAGATATTCTCCATAACACTTCGGAACGGCACGGGATGCAGCTCCTGGTGAATCATCGAAATACCACTTTTTAAAGCATCATTTGAACTGCTGATCGAAGCCTTCTCACCATCCAAAAAGATCTCACCGGCATCCGGTGAATAAATACCAAAAAGACATTTCATAAGTGTGGACTTACCTGCACCATTCTCGCCCATAAGGGCATGCACCGAACCCGGTCTGACCTTTAAACTAACATCATCCAGCGCTTTAACGCCGGGGAATTCTTTAGTAATGTTGTTCATTTCCAGCAAAAACTCAGCTTTTTCCATGTTGTTACGCCCCCTACGCTTTTTTTCTTTTTTATGAGAGGCACAGCGGTTCCATCCTGTTCCCTGCCTAAAAGAAATACCGAGGAGCGGTTATCCGCTCCCCGTGCTGTCATATGATCATCAGTAACTCTGTAGCCGAGGTTAATTACTTAGCGTCAGCTATGTTGTCTTTCGTAATCTTTTTGTAGGAAATCCACACGTATTGGTTATCAGTGATATCAAACCCTACATTATCTTTCGTAGGCGTTTCGCCTTTAGCAAGCAAAGCAGCAACTGTGATAGCCGCTTTACCTTGGTTATTTGCATCATTCAGCACCGTTCCAAGCATTGTTCCATCTTCCAGCGCTTGAATCGCAGGAGCAGTTGCATCCACACCTACTACCGGCATGAATTTGTCACCCGTAAAATAGCCTGAAGCTTTCAGAGCTTCGATTGCACCGAGGGCCATATCATCGTTGTTAGCAAGAACAGCTTCAATTTTGTCGCCGTGGGAGCCAAGGAATGCCGCCATTTTTTCTTGTCCTTTTACGCGATCCCACATTGCTGTATCTTCAGCCAGTTTCTCTACCTTGATTCCTGCATCTTCGATCGCTTGAATAGAGTAAGTAGTACGAAGCTCAGCATCTTGGTGTCCTGGTTCACCTTTCAGCATTACATATTGGAGAACTCCGTCGCCGTTCTTATCCGCTTCGGGATGTGCTTTCCAGTAGTCAACAATCAGTTGGCCGGACATTGTACCAGACTCTTCTGCTTTCGCACCTACATAATAAACTTTATCCCATTTCTTCATATCTTCAGGAAGCGGTTCGCGGTTAAGAAATACCACTGGAATGTTTGCTGTTTTTGCTTTTTCGATAATGACGCCAGCAGCTGTACGGTCAACTGGGTTAATCAGCATCCCGTTATATTTTTTAGTGATGAATAAGTCAACCTTGTCATTTTGTGTTGGTTGTGAATTTTGGCTATCTACGATATCTACTGTAGCGATGCCTTTAGCAGCACTATCGATAGCGTTACGAACACCTGTCATAAAAGTATCGTCAAATTTGTAAATGGCGACCCCAACTTTAGGCGTTTCTGTTGTAGTGCCCGAGTTCTCAGTCTTTGGAGCGTTAGTTGCCTTGTCTGTAGCACTATCTGTAGTTTTGTTGTTGCCACCACAGCCTGTCAGAGCAGCACCCAGCAAAGCACTAGCTAATAGAACGGAAGTGATTTTTTTCATTATTCATTGACCTCCTATTTATACTTCTTTTTTTGTTTGCCCCTGATCGTCTCGGGTACATCCATATTATGCATCACCTGAAAACGCTTGCGAATATAAAATCCTACTCATTACTATAAAAATTCTAATGAACCCAAGAAGAAATATAAGGATGATTTTCATTAAATATTTATACTTTCTTATATTCTAAAATAAAAAACGAATACCGCCCCATTCAAGGATGGTATCCGTTACACGAAACGTATAAGCATAAACCCCTTCGGTGCCTATTTTAAAACAGCTCCTATC
>DOJM01000330.1:2339-8746 GCA_003529225.1 Paenibacillus sp. | reverse complement strand
GGTACATCGATTCCTTCGATCACTTCAACGGCATGTTTTACAGCCAAATACCCGTTGCTAAAAGGATTTTGGATCACTGTTGCTTGAACAGTACCATCCTGCAGCAATTCCATCATGGAAGGGGAGCTATCAAAGGCACCCATTTTAATATTTTTCAGTCCCCGACTTTGGATAGCCATTGCCGCCCCCTGTGAGGCAGTCTCATTCAGGCTAGCGATTCCTCGAAGATTCGGATGCTTCAGCAGCATCAGTTGTGTAAGATCTTCTGCATCCTTAATACTGGAGGTCGTGTATGAAATCTCAACCACTTGTATATTCGGATAACGTGCAGTGTAATTTAAAAATCCCTTCTCCCGCTCCTCCGCGTCTCTCGCACCATACTCAATGCCGTTAGAAGACTCCAGCTCCTCACTCTGTGTTGAATTGGTGAAGTTAATAATGCCCACCTCGCCGTATCCTTTTAACAGCTTGATCAATCGTTCTGCAGATTTTTNNCCAATATATGTCCTTACTCTTGCTGAACCTACTTCCGCATCTACGGATATGACAGGGATTTTGGAATAAGCCGCCTGATCTACAACCTGAGCAAGCCCCATGTAACTACTTGCAGCTAAAATAATCACGTCTGCTTTTTCTTTTATGGAGTCCTGCACCATTTTCACCTGTTCTGTGATGTCACTCTCGGAGTCCGGAGCTTTAAAGGTTAGTTTGACGTTGAATTCCCGCGCTGCAGCTTCTGCTCCCAATTTAACCGTATTCCAGTAATCGCCCCTGTTCATTTTCACAATAAGATGAATATTACGGGTCTTATTTGTATTGATGTAATTGGGCGCTGAATTAAAACAAGAGGTAACTGTAGTCCATAACACCGCACACATTAACAAAGTTAGCCAAAAACGAAAGGTTTTCATGACGATGTCTCATCCTCCTTAAGCCCTTCATTGCCTTCGCCTTTTGCTAGTGCCGGGAAGATAAGGGTAACCGTAGTGCCTTCTTCAATTTCACTTTCAAAAGAAAGTCCATATTCACGGCCATAGTACAACTCAATACGCTCATTCACATTTCTTACGCCTACCCCGGAACCACTCATACTCTTACTGCCGCCTGTCAAAATAACCTTCATAGTCTCCTTGGACATTCCTAATCCATTATCACTAATCCTTATAATAACAAGATTGTCCTTCAGTTCTGCTTGGATAGAGATAAAGCCTTCATCAGGCATCATTTCTATTCCGTGATACAAGGCATTCTCTACAATCGGCTGCAAAATCAGCTTAATCGTCTGACACTGCAGTACTTCATCATGTGCAATGATCTCGTAGCGGAATTTATTTTTAAAACGAAAGCTCTGAATGACGAGATAATGACGAATATGATCAAGCTCTTCCTGCACAGTAATCATATTATTCCCTTTGCTTAGACTAATTCGGAAAAACTTAGATAAAGACTGAATCATTGTAACGACCTCCTCCGTCTTACCACGCTCAGCAAGTCGGATCACAGAGTTCAAAGTATTGTACAAGAAGTGTGGATTAATCTGGGATTGCAGAACTTCAAGCTCACCCTTACGTTTCGTCTCTTGTTCATAAATAATTTGATCCATCAATTGACGAATACGCTGCAGCATGAGATTAAAGCGTTTAGACAACTGTTCTACCTCATAGGCGCCACTTACATCGATTCGAGTATTAAGATCCCCTTCTCCTACCTGCTGAAGTGTACGTTCCAGCTTACGGATCGGGCGGGCAATTCGCGCAGACAAAAAGACAGATACGATAATTACACATAAAATAACTACCGCTAAGAACCAGGATAAAAAGGTGTTCAGATCACGCTTGGTGGTCACAATCTCATCATAATAAGCAACGCCTACAATTTTCCACCCGGTCTGTTCTAACGTACGTACTGTAATAAATCGTTTTTCACCTGTAGACTCATCCAAATAGCTGCGATAAGCATATTCCAATACTGGCTCCACATTCTCATACTTTAAACCAGCATAAATAAGCTGCTGCTGCGGATGATATACGATGTTGCCTAACTGATCGAGGATGTAAGCGTATCCTCTTTTANNGAGGATACCCGTTTTTAGTTCACCCTTCTCCTGATATTGAATGAGTTTACTGATGGACACGACCCATATATATTGACCTTTAAACAAGTTCTGAATATGGGGCGCTGAGTAAGAGATCTCAGATGTTTTTTTTGCCGTAGTAAACCAACTCTGGGTTTCTAACTGTGTGTTGCTGCGAAGTTTCTGTCCTGCTGTACCCACGACGTATTTCCCCTGTGGTGTAAAAACTGCTGCAGAAACCAGATCCTCTCTACTTCCCATTAACATAGCCATTCTTTCCATCAGTAAAGCGGAGTCCACGGAGGGGCTATTCGTAATTTGATCCTCTGCGGTTTCAAAAATATTTCGCATTCCTTTAACATAAAGCCCCAAATTGTAATTCACTTGCTCAATAATCTGCTGCATATTCATATTGGCATTCTCTTCTGCTGTCTTCGCGAACTTGTTATACAGCATAAGGCTGACAACGACGGCTACAAGAACGGCAACGGATGTAAAAGTGAGCGTAATCGTTACTTGAATACTACGCAGCTTAGAGGACAATCGACGTTTCCCCCCTGTTGGATGCTGCGGCGGCAGTCGAAAAAAATAGGGCTTTTCTTGCCGCATGNNCATGACTACCCTCCTCTGGAGCTATTTTTATACTCTTTGGGAGACTGACCATATTTTTTACGGAAACAAAAGCTGAAATAGTTAGGATCAGCAAAGCCAATTTTCTCGGCAATTTCAAAAGCCTTCAGTTCCGTGGAGCGTAAAAGTTCCTTTGCTGCCTCTAATCGGATTTGCAAGAGATAACTAACGAAAGTCATCTTCATTTCCTTCTTAAAAATACTGCTAAAATAGCCCGTACTGATATGTAAATGCTGACAGACCTTGCCGATAGAAATATCCGATTCCTCATAATGGCTACGGATGTAATCTTTGGCTTCATCAATGAGCAGCTTATAGCTAGATTGGCGTTCTAAGGCAATGGAGTCCATTAGTCGGCTGCAGATCGTAATAATCCATTGCTTGGCTTCACTCATACTATTGAATTTATTCATCTCAGTTAATGAGGAAATGCCAGATCCTACGAACTTGGCAGCATCACTACCGGATTCTTTGGCTACACGCAGAATGGATGTAATAATCTCCAGCAAAAAAATCTGATAATCCTGAGTAGATACCTGCTCAGCATCCAATCCGCCGAATAACTCCTCCACGACCTCCTTGAGCTCCTGTACGGTTCCCATCTTAATCGTTCGGATTAAGGACTGCTGGGTCAGTTCATCATAGGCCAAAAGTGTATTCGAACGTGACTCCACATCCTCGATCCAAATGACTTTGTTATTGCCAAGAATGAGACGATAATCTAACGCTTGCATGGCATCTCCAAAGGAGTTAAATAGCATAGCAGGCGAGTGACAAACCGTTCCAGAACCAGCGGTTACCGTTAGCTTAAGAAACCGCTGCACACTGTGGCGGATTTCTTCTAGAATTTCAAAAGTTTTCCCCGTAATTTCAGTTTCTTCTCCTGCATCACAAATGGAAAGAAGCACTACCTCATCACGATGGATAAACACCCTGCCGAAATTATGCTTATTACATAATTCTTCTGCAATATTCAGCACAGCAAATAGCTGTAAATTTCTCTCTCCCGTATCTCGCAAAGAAATTTGCTTACCTGCAGTAAGGCTAACCGTTTCCCGCTCTGGACGAATATAATCCACACTAATTACCGAGGCTTGGAACCATTTCCCATGTAGATCTATTCCGTATTCCGAACTTTTCTCGTCTATTTCATTTATTCGTAATTTGCGTGAAACTAGTGAAGATAAAAACTGTTCACGCAGCACAGGCAGACTTTTCCGATAATGCTCACTGAGTACAAAAACATTCTCTTTCTCTGCGATTTCAGCCTCTATAGTGGCTCTTACCTTTAGCAGAACATCAATCAACTCCTGTGAAGAAAACGGTTTCAAAATATACTCATCGATTTCTAGTTTAATCGCCTTCTGTGCATATTCAAATTCATCATACCCTGTCAGAATAATGATCTTGGTATTAGGATGCCGCTCGCGAATCCATTCCGCCAGCTGCAGCCCGTTCATAAAAGGCATTTGAATATCAGTCACAACTACATCCGGGAGCAAACGATCTATCGCATCCGCTGCCTCTCGTCCATTCTCCGCCTGTTCTACAATTTCGAAGCCATAGTGCTCCCAATCAATCTGCCCGATGACCCCTTCTCTAACATCTTCTTCATCTTCAGCAAGAATTAGCTTGTACATTTCTCATCCCTCTTTGGAACCGATTTATTTAACTGTCATAAAATTCATTCTATATGATTCATACTATTCCATCTATGGTTAGTTATTTAAATCGATTTACGATAAGCTGAAAGGGTTAAAGTGGATGTAAATAATCGGGGTAGTGTAGTGAATCAGAAGTGTGATTTGGTGGGGCATGATTTGATTGGGGTGGAGGCAGTATGGGGTTGAACGCTTCGATCAGAGCGTTAGGAAAGTTGCAATTAATTACGGGTTCATTAAACAGTAAATGATCTTCAAACGCGTTCCGTTTCTGGATAATGTGGACTTCTAGCATTTTGCTAGTGATTATAGGGAAAGCCTCCCTAAAATTGATCATTATCTCTTGCTATATGAAGATTAGAGGGATTTACTACCTTTAAATTTACCTGAAAGATGTATTTATGATGAAATTGGTTCTTTTATAGGGAGGTTTTCCCTCTATTCATGCACTGAGCACGATAATTGATCGAATTATACGGAGAAATTCCCTATAACGTTTGGTTATTATTAACTAAAAGATTCTTATCACAACCGGACAACCGGACATAACATAAAACGATCCACTTTAAAGCATTATCCTTCAAAAACTTTTATGAGTCCTCCGCTCACATCCCACAATGAAAATATTAAAGCTCTTATTCATCCATACCTTTTCAGAACTATAGAAGCCTGCAGTAATACAGCTTTTTGTTCAGATATCCTCTTCACTCTATCCAAAAGTGCAAATGTGCAGGAATTAATAATTGGTTATCTTCGCATCATAAAACAATATATTTTTCCAGGTTTTCATCCTTGATTGTTCCTTATATTTACATAAAAAAAACCATCCCGCCGTAGCTGGGATGGGGATGATCGGAACCTAAAAGTATTATAGCAACGCTTTGTTAAAGCGATAGCCTGCTGTCTTTTCGAAACCTATATGACGATAAAAAGAATGTGCCGGTGCGCGCTCTACTCGGTTACCACTTCTCAAGAAGAGCTGACAGCAACCTTGCTCACGTGCCCATTCTTCAGCTGCGGCCACAAGTCTTTTACCGAGTCCGTTTCCTCTGAGTTCTTCTGATACGATAAGTGCAGTAATCTCAGTGATACAATCTGTCTGTTTGTAATACGAGATTACCTGTCTAAGCCCGACCATTCCCACAACTTCATTGTTTAGTTCTGCAACAAGCGTGCATTGGAGATGGTTATTCTCCATGCTTTCAAGTCTCTCTTTCATCACGCTAAGCGTTGTTGGATAGCCGAATTCACGCAGAAGCGCTGTCACTCTCTCCAGATCATTCAAGCCGCATTTGCGAATTTCCAGTACAGGTGCCATGGTACTACTGTTCATCCTCATTTACCTCCACTTTTAGCATAGACGCTGCCTGCTTGGCTACCGTCCGCGCGATTTCCACATTTTCCGCCGCACTTAACGCCACTGCCATCCGCCGCCCTGGACGGACTTCTGGTTTACCAAACACCCGAACCTGAGTCCTAGGTAATTCCAAAGCTTCACCAATTCCGGTCACAACAAAAGCTCGTCCTTCTCCTTCAGCCTTCAGCGTAGCTGAGGCACCTGGTGTCAGTAATTGTACTGACTGGACTGGAAAACCAAGAATAGCTCTGACATGCACTGCAAATTGAGATAAATCCTGCGTCGCCATCGTTACCATCCCCGTNNTAGGGGACACTTCACTAAACAATACGCCTCGATCCGTCAAGAAAAGCTCCACTCCAAAAATACCGAAACCTCCGAGCTGATCGGTAACTGCTTTGGCAATAGACTGGGCTTCATCCAGAAGTTCCGAATTCATAAAGTGAGGCTGCCATGATTCGACATAATCCCCATCCTTCTGAATATGCCCAATAGGTGGACAAAATATCGTGCCAGACACGGACCGCACCGTCAAAAGTGTAATCTCGCTTTCAAAGGTAACGAATGCCTCTACGATAACACGAGTCCCTTTAGCTCTCGCTCCATCCAAAGCAGTGTTCCAGCATTCTTCCGCATCCTCCGGTCTTTTGCAAACACTCTGACCTTTGCCGGAAGAACTCATAAT
>DOJM01000330.1:371-2334 GCA_003529225.1 Paenibacillus sp. | reverse complement strand
GACACAAGGAGTGCCTAGTTCTGCAACGACTTGATGCAGTTCTTCCAGACTATCTGCAAAACGATAATCCGCTGTTGGCAATCCAAGTTCTTCAGCAGCAAGCAGGCGAATGCCTTCTCTGTCCATGGTCAGACGAGCCGCTCGTGCGGTTGGAACAACGAAGAAACCTTCCTCTTCAAGCTCTTGAAGAGCATGAGTAGCGATTGCTTCAATCTCCGGAACAATAACATCCGGTTTCTCTGAGCGAATAAGCGTTTTAAGCGCCTCTGCATCCAGCATATCAATAACATGTGAACGATGAGCTACACCCATCGCTGGTGCATCGCTATAACGGTCTACAGCTACGGTCTCTACGCCAAGACGTTGAGCTTCGATTATGACTTCCTTACCCAGTTCCCCGCTGCCCAGTAGCAGCAGCTTGCGGCTTTGAGCTGAAAAAGGAGCTCCCCACATTGTCGATTTCAACCTCTTTCGGCAAATTGACTATCTCGTTCCCATAATTTTCTGAAAACAAAACAGTTTCATTGTATATTTTCAGGCTTCTTTATTTTCATCCATCATACGCCAGATTGCAAGTGTTCTTCGACAATTTCCTACAATTTTCAAAGATTTTTGTCTAATCTATCAACGAAAGATTGTTCCAAGAGAGATAATTGGTGACCTAATTGACCCCAACGATCTGCGGATTCACCCCCTTTAAGGAGATCTAACATTGCTTTCTCTTGCTCCGCTAGCCCTTCTTGCAGACGTTCAGCAGCAACCTTTAATACACTGGATATGCATTCGACATAATGTGCAAGCAATTTTCCCTTCTGCTCTGCCGCCGCAACATTAACAGCTTCTTTCACAAGAGGCTCCGCCACACCTTTGACTTGCTCCCGGCCAGCGCCTTCAAAGAAATAGCGAGGAGATTTTAAATGACCCCATAAGGTTGGCCATTCTACGGACTGAAGCTGGCATTCCAGTTCACTAGGAGAAGGCCATGCTGCTTCTTCATTCTCCATCAGATGAAACTCCTGAGTAGAGAAGTGTAGTTCAGTAGCAGCAGCTTNNCTGCGCCCGGTACTCTCTAATCGCAGCGTTGTCGCCCATAGCTCTTGCTCCAATTCACGCTGAGTGGTACGCATCAGCTCTGCACCACACGCAGCGAAGATTGCTTTTAAATTTCCTGCATCCTCACGCAGTAATGAGGGGTGAAAGGATTCCTGAAANNAGCTCCTCACCTTCATGAACAAGATCTCTGCTTGGACGTTCTTCTATCTCCAAAAGGGATAGCCGTTTCATAGCTAACTGACGACGTTCTTGCATTTCTTTTAATCCTGCTTCACGCTCGTTTGCCGCCATGGAAGCGAGATTCTGCCACTCTTCCGCCCTGCGGCGAACAGATGCGATACTCTCTGCAGCTGCATTAAGTGAAAGCTGAGGAAGTTCATCTCCCGCAAAGCTTGATAAGGCTTGCTCAAAATGATGGAAACGGGAAGCCTCATACCGTTCATAATTATGCTGAGTTTTACCTTCCAGAGCCAGCAAGCTAGAGAGCGCATAAATTCTCGGTGAGCGTAAGCCGCCTGCACGTAAATTCTGAGCGACATGCTCTCGTACCTCTTCCAATTCATCTTCGCCTGAAGCAAGATCGGAAGCATTGATAATAAAGAACATTTTATCAAGTGCAAAGCTATCTTTAATTCGGCCTAGCTGCGCAAGCAGACCTCGATCTGCTTTTGAAAAGGCGTGGTTGTAATAGGTAACAAAACAAATCGCATCTGCGTTTTTCATGTAATTAAAGGTTACGCCGGTATGACGAGCATGCAATGAGTCGGCTCCTGGTGTATCCACGAGTACAATTCCGCTTTCGGTCAATGGACAGGCATAATACAAATCAATCCCCTGCACAAAGCAGGCCCGAGTCTCCTCCGCTACAAGGCCTCGGTATTCTTCTAAATCAACCGTTCGCACCGTTCCC
>DOJM01000330.1:0-230 GCA_003529225.1 Paenibacillus sp. | reverse complement strand
CTTCCGGCGCCAATATGCGGTTGACCGCAGCCGTGGCAGGATGTGGAGACACGGGCAGCACTTCTTCGCCGAGCAAAGCGTTGGCGAAGGAGGACTTACCCGCGCTGAATGCACCAAACAGCGCGAGGGTAAAGCGGCCGCCGGCGAGATCCTCTGCACGTGCGGCCAAACTCCGCGCCGCCGATGCCATCGCTGGCTCACGGCGCAGCAGCTCTGCCGCAGCTGCCAGC
>DOJM01000501.1:1146-2942 GCA_003529225.1 Paenibacillus sp. | reverse complement strand
GGGAAGCCATGATCCCTTACAAAGAGTACCCGCTGTCAGAGGGGACCGTATTCAAAATTGTAAAAGGAAGCTACACATTCCACATGGGATGAAGAGCGCAAGCAAAGAGTGTTGATTCTGCTATTTTTGGCCTTTCAAGTCTTCTAAAGCGGTTTGAAGTGTAGGGAAGGTAAAGTTAAAGCCCTGTTCTAATGCCGCGGATGGAAGGACGCGTTGTCCTTTGAGCAAGATCTCAGACAATTCACCTACTGCTGCTTTTAATAGGAAGGCAGGTAGTGGGAACCAATGTGGCCGTTTATACACTTTGCCAATCTTTCTCCCGAACTCTTCGTTCGTAACCGGATGTGGAGCAGTCGCATTAATAGGTCCGGAAATTGCGGGATTCTGAATACAAAAATCAATCAGACGGACGATATCAGTCAGGTGAATCCAGGAAACCCACTGGTTTCCCGTTCCGATGTTACCACCAAAGCCTAGTAAGTAAGGTAGCTTCATTTTTGGGAAGGCACCGCTTTCATTGCCGAGTACAACACCGGTACGCAACTTGATCATACGGATACTCTTGTATGCTTCATCTGAAGCTTCTTCCCATGTCTTAACCACGTCAGAAGGGAAGTCCATGACATGGGCTGGTGATGATTCATTAAAGGTATCTTGCAAAGAGGTTCCGTAAATAGCCACAGCTGACGCCTGAATGACTACAGGAGGTTTGTAATTCAAACGGGCGAGTAGCTTAGCTGCAGCGGAAACGGCCCAAAGACGGGATTGCATAATTGCTTTTTTGCCGCTCTGACTCCAACGTTGGCTGAGAGAAGCTCCAGCAAGATTGACCAAAGCATCCGCATTTTCCACGGGTGTTGAATCAGCGTTAAGGCTGTCCCATGTGTGGTAACTTAGCTTAGGATGATATGGGGCAGCTTTAGGTAGATTGCGACCGATGATTGCAATTTCATTTCCTGCCAGTAGCCAGTATTTTGTTAGTTCACTGCCAATGAAACCGGTGCCGCCACATATTACATATTTCATAAGGTTGGCCTCCGTTCTGAACGCAACATCAGATTATCAATCACTTTAACAAATGGTGATAAGCAGAGTAGTCGATTTTATTCTTTTCAAGAAAATTGACGAGGAAACGATTGTCACGCCGCGGTGTGGCGACTATGTAACCTTTAATGCAGTGATCACGAGTAACCTCTTTCGCATTGCTTTCCACAGCGATCTTACCGATCTCGGCAGCAATAGAATGCTTGGCAATATCGCGAAAGGGACTAGGCACAGGTTGAACAAGCTGGTCTAAGAAATCTTTTGATTCATCACTCCAGAGTGAACGGCTGCGTTCCACCCAGTAATTTTGCCAGTCCAGCTTTGATTTTCCATCGGCTTTCGGTAATACCTTTAGGAATTTCCGGAACATAAAAAAACCGCCGATACACATGGAACCCAGCAGCATAAATGTCCAGAAAGCGATAGAGTTCATGAACCAATTGCTCGGTGTTGCGGATAATAAACCAAGTCCTGATTGGATAGACATGCATACACCACCTTTTGGCAATGAGTATTCTCACATAATTTAATCTCATATTAAAGTATAGCTTATTTCCAAAGTTTTGCGAAGCAGAACCCAGCATATTGACCTTGTCTAGATTTATTTTTCTGATCACGGTAGAATAGGGGGTAATTCGTGAAGGAAAGAGGGAAGAAGTATGCTGAAAATAGGTTCACACGTGTCTTGCTCGGACAAGGGTCTTTTGACCGCAGCAAATGAAGCAAATGAGTATGGTTCCAGCTCATTTATG
>DOJM01000501.1:0-1089 GCA_003529225.1 Paenibacillus sp. | reverse complement strand
AGAGGAAATCCGCCGTACGCATGCGCTTGAGGTCAAGCATATCGTATTACATCCGGGTGCATTCACTGATAAGGATGCAGAATACGGCATCCAACGGATTGCAGATGGACTTAATGAGGTTCTTGGGGGAACAAATGAAACTGAAGTTCATATCGCCCTAGAAACTATGGCTGGTAAGGGAACAGAGATCGGGCGCAGCTTCGAGGAGATTGCTTCTATTATTGATAAGGTTGAACATAACGAGCGTTTGTCCGTATGTCTTGATACTTGTCACATTCATGATGCTGGCTATGATATTGTTAATGATTTGGATGGCGTTCTAAACAAGTTTGATGAGATTATCGGCTTGAATCGTCTTGGGGTTATCCATATCAATGACAGCAAAAATCCATGTGGAGCAGGTAAAGACCGTCACACTCCAATTGGTTCGGGGTGGATCGGTTTTGATACGATTAACAAAATCGTCCATCATGAGAAATTGACAGGTCTGCCATTCATTCTTGAGACGCCATGGGTTGGTAAAGATGCGAAGAAACAGCGTCCGATGTATGAGGTAGAGATTGCTTTGCTCCGTGGTAACGTAGCTGAACNNGGACCGGAGTTTATAGAAGACGTTGAAAAACTGCGTGAGTTTTTTGCTAATAAGGAGATCGATTCCCGTCAATTTGTGCTTAATGTCTGGGAGATGCTGAAGAACGATGCCAAGGCCAAAAAAGCTGATCCACGTGAACCGCTGGAGCGTCTATATGATGAAGTCATCGCTGCCGAGCTGTTCCCGCAATTGAGCGAGGAAGCCATTAATCATCGCTTGATTGCATGGTTAGCAGGCAAGTAAGTGCTCGTTCACGCATAAGTTAGACTTCAGATTGCACATGTAGATGAGAGGATGGGATGAGAATCATGGAATTACACGTAAAAAGAAACAATTCGTCAGGTGTTGAGTCTTATTCCAACCGGGCGCGTATGCTCATTTCTTGTCCTGACGGACCGGGAATCGTGGCGGCTGTATCACACTTTTTGTATCAGCATGGCGCGAATATTGTGCAATCGGATCAGTACACAATGGATCCAGATGGCGGAATGTTCTTC
>DOJM01000602.1:14550-17760 GCA_003529225.1 Paenibacillus sp. | reverse complement strand
CCAGCCTGGGTTATTTCAGTCTACGCAGACGGGAATGCCTTATATGCAGGTGTGTCCAGACCAGAAGCTAATTTATCCAGCTGGAATGGCGGTGCCATCCGTTTCCGTAAGGAGGATGGACAAATCTCACGTGCCAAGTTCAAACTAATGGAAGCCGAGAAGGAGTTTGATATTCCTTTTTACAGCTTCCGTAATGCGTTAGATATTGGTGCTTCTCCAGGTGGGTGGACTTCTTTCTTACTGGAACGTGGAATGAAGGTTACGGCGGTAGACCCTGCGTTAATGCATGAGTCCCTTCGTAATTATCCGGGCTTGAAAATCCTTCGTAAAAACGCAGGAGAAGTAAAATTCCGGGACAATGAATTTGATCTGCTCGTGTGCGATATGAGCTGGAGTCCTAAGCTGATGGCGAAGCTAGTAACTGGGTTACTCCACAGTCTGTCACCGGGTGGGACAGCCATTGTGACGGTAAAACTGATGCATAAGAAACCACTTGCGATGATCAAAGNNTTCAGCGTGCAAAGCAGCTATTCCATAATCGTGATGAAATTACACTTTATATGATTAAGTACTAAATCAAACATATTCTAAATACAGAGGGAAAGCATCCCGTTATTAACGTGACCGTATTTTGCGGTAAGAACGTTAATGGCGGAAGCTTTCTCTTTTTTTTGCGAAAAGGGGGAGTTAGTTTGTATTTTGAGACGAAGCTTAAGATTGGACAGGTTATTGATGATAGATACAGAATTACAGGCCTGATTGGTTCAGGTGGGATGAGTATTGTTTATCTTGCGGATGATTTGCGTCTAAAGGGTAAACGATGGGCTGTTAAAGAAAGCTTATGCTTAGATGAGCAGCATTCTGACATTCAAGCGGAAGCGGATATGTTAATTACACTAGACCACCCACGATTGCCGCGTATTGTCGATTTCTATCTTCCAGATCGAGAAGGGTATTCCTATTTAATCATGGACTATATTGAAGGTGTGAACTTGAGTCAGCTAATGAAGAATAATCCCGGACCTTTGCCGAGTGACTTCATCATTCAGGCGGCTAAACAGCTTTTAGAAGTCCTTCAATATCTGCATGGTCATCATCCACCGATTATCTATCGTGATCTAAAGCCTTCAAATATCATGTTGACACTGCAAAAAGAACTGATGTTAATTGACTTTGGGATCGCACGAAGCTACAAACACGGTATCTCTGAAGATACGGTTAAGCTTGGTACGGTTGGCTTCGCCGCACCTGAGCAATATGGAGGTGGACAGAGTCAGCCGGTATCCGATTTATATGGGCTAGGAGCATTAATTCTCTATATGGCAACTGGAGGCCAATGTAGTCATTGGGAGTCTGGCATGGAGGATCGGCTATATAACCATATGCCACCTGGCATTATTCCAATCACAAGACGCTTATTACGACATCACGCTGAAGAGCGTTATCAGAATGCAGAAGCAGTTCTTCAGGCACTAATTGGTGTGGAATCCGAAATGGATAGAGGAAATGATTTTGCTAATTCAGTTCCACGTTCTCTCGAAAAGCGAAAAGCGACGGTCATTGCCTTACTCGGAGTTGCTCCAGGTCTTGGAACAACACATACTTCATTTGCGGTGAGTAGCTTACTTGTACAGAAGGGGGCAACTGCATGGGTTGATTTTTCTCCTGATTCACCGGTTTATGAACGCATTCGCAGCATGCTACATACACAGATTACAACTGTTGCATCCAAGGATGAGAAATCTGCTTTTTCATGGAAAGGGGTACATTATTGGAAACGTCCTATTCACGGAAAAATGGCTGATTTGCTGAGAGGGGATTATCAATTTGTAGTGTTGGATCTTGGTACCGGTGGGTATGAAGGGGCTCTCGATGAGTTCAAATATAGCGATGTGCCGATTCTAATTACTTCTGGTGCAGATTGGCGACTCGAAGATTTACTAGTGTGGCTTAGGCGTAAAAGGTTACAGCCTGAAACGAACTGGAGGGTGGGGTTACCACTCGCAGAACGCTCAACAGCACAACTATTACAGACCGCTATAGGTACAGATAAGGTTTATGGACTACCTTTCCAGCAAGACCCATTCAAGCCTAAGGGAAAGTTGACAGAAGTGATCAATGAAATGTTTGAGGGAGTATTAGATGCACCTAACAAGGGGAATAGGCGTAGTTTTTTTTAAAAGAAAGGCTGAATAAGGCGGTTCTCTATGCTTCCTTTTTTTCACTCAACTAACTTTTAGTTCAGTGTTGCGTTAAAGTGTGTTAAAATATATATTTATACGTGTTTTGAAAAATATAAGAAAGTATAAGNNGTTGAACCTCGTTTAACATTCATTTAAAACACCTCACTTATTTAATGACTTCATGATTTTAGTACTTAATTTATTGTTTTACAATAAATTTGTATTGTTTTTATATTTGCTATTGTTTTGAAATATATGAAAGTATAAGTTTCACGCTATACATTATCCTTATATTTTTACGAGAAATGGTTATCGTCTTTAAAAGACGACAACGTCGTTTCTTCTTATTACGCATTATTTAAGAATAGACAGGAGCTTGCGGAAAATTTATGAGTTTACTTAGTGTAGAAGACGTTTCCCATAATTTTGGGGATCGGACGTTGTTTAAGAATGTATCTTTCCGGTTGTTACCGGGTGAGCATGTAGGAATCGTAGGAGCAAATGGCGTAGGAAAATCGACGCTTATGAATATTTTGACTGGAAAACTGTTGAAGGATAGTGGAAAAGTAGAGTGGACGCCTCGCGTCCGTTACGGTTATTTGGATCAGCATACGATCTTAACGCCAGGTAAAACCATCCGTGATGTATTGAAGGACGCTTTCTTGCCACTTTTAGAGCTGGAACAGGAAATGCTAACTATAACTGAAAAGATGGGCGATGNNTACTGCACTTCATGCTGCAATTGCTGGGGAGCGGGATATAAGTGTTATCCAATTGCTATTGAACAAGGGTGCTCAGACACAAATTTTTGATAGCGATGGGCATACTGCCTTGCATTCTGCAGCTTTTCATTCGGATAATGTGGAGCTGATACGCTTGTTAATCGAACACGGAGCTGACATCCATGCTAAAATTGAAGATGGTGAATCAGTATTAGCTATAGCTATCCAACAAGGAAACCACAACGTAAAAGAATTACTTATTGAAAAAGGAGCAATTTAAAATGCAAATCACATTAAACCGTAAA
>DOJM01000602.1:11994-14480 GCA_003529225.1 Paenibacillus sp. | reverse complement strand
CAGCTTTGATTTCCAGCGAAGGTATTGTAATTAATAATGTAAATGATGCACTCGATCTAATGGCAAACGTGAGATATCAAGATTGCGATAAAATGATTCTAAGAAAAGAGCAAATCACAGATGATTTTTTTGAGTTAAAGACGGGGCTTGCCGGAGAGATTCTTCAAAAGTATACAAACTATCAGATGCGAGTTGCTATTGTAGGAGAATTTACTGGCTATAATAGTAAAAGTCTGAATGATTTTATTTACGAATGCAATCAAGGGAATAAAATATTGTTCAAGAGTACAGAAGATGAGGCATTGGCAGCACTTCATCAAAGTTAAATGTAACTTGAAATAGAGAGGGGATTTAACATGGAAGGTANNAAGAAAAGTGATAAAAGAAGCGGCACCTGATGCAAAAGAAAAGATTAGTTATCAGATGCCTACTTTTGAACTGCACGGAAATCTGGTGCATTTTGCAGCTTTCAAAAACCATATTGGATTTTATCCAACGCCTAATGGGATTGATGCTTTTAAAGAAGAATTATCAGTCTATAAAGGAGCGAAAGGATCCATTCAATTCCCTCTTAATGAGCCGATGCCCTATGAATTAATTAGTAAAATCGTGAAATTTAGAGTGGCTGAGAATATCCAAAAAGCTGAAGATAAGCGGAAGTAATTGTTGTGTAAAAAAACAATGTCCACTGGCACTCCTGAAGCTTTCGATCTTCTCTGGTTTCAGGTGTGCAATTCTGCAATTCTTACGATTTATCGTATATCCGATACTGAACGACGCACAAACGACAGGATGATATCCTGTGAGTAGTCTCCGAAACCACTTCCGAATAGATTAAGTCCTCGTCTATTGAGGGCATCCTCGCGAATCTCAAAGCGTACACGAATGGGTTCATTAAATGCCAGATTTAATGAGCTAATTGTAGTAGGGGAAGAAGCAATCCCATTAATTTTGCTACCCTTTTCTGAGATACTCCACTCTGTCAGCATTCCATATTCTGTACCACTCTTCCAACGTTCGGGTGTTAACTTTCCTTTCCGGTTACCGGAATCTGATGGACAAGTCCAAGTACCGACATGTAGGTCATTTATAGTTAATGTGATGTCACTTGCCCAATCTTCCCGGAATGCAGGTGCTTCAGAACAAACCTCAGCCGAAATCCGAATCCCATCTAGCTCGACACCAGGGGGGAGTGGATTGGCAAAATAGTATTCGACATAACCAGAGTCAGCGAACCATAAGAGAGATGCATCAACACGTTCCGGCATGTAGAATACCCGTGGATCATCCTGAGAACCGATGATTCAGCCGTCTTTTCCAAGCCATACCACACGAGGGTTGAATAGAACAGCGGGAGAANNTGCAGACCATCGCCTAGCTTCGAAGGAAGATCGAGATGGATGGATCGGCAGGTGACCGCGCATATTTTCTCGCGATTTGCTCCTTGTGAAGATGAGATTAAGTTAACTTGCTCAAGGGTTCTCAGATAAATATCATGGACAGTATTTACAGGTGAAGTGGGAACTTTGGTACGACAATTTGGGAACGCGAGTTGTTTCACAAAGTGAGCATATGTCAGTGAAGTGGGATGGATATGGAGTAGCAGATTTATCTCCTCTTTATGTCCTTATGCCTGATCAGGACGCAGTTGCGGTGCTGGCAGTTTCCTTGATAAATAATAAGGAAGAGGTAATCACTCGCAACTTCATTACGTTTGATGTTAGAAGCGGTAATCAGGGTGTAAGGTTTGAAGGGGATGGAGATTGTATTAGTATACCTGTGGATGCCTATAAAGAACACAACTTTGAACAACAATGGGTAGCTATTCAATGCGCAAAAATCAATGGGGCTGGGCAAGGCCATTATGCATATGATGTAGCTCTTCCAGATGGTATGGAGAAAAAGATGATTTGCGAGATCGAAATCGTGTTCGAAGCCGGCGCAAAGCGAGTATTGGCTCGAAATCTTGAAGGCGCAAAGCAAAATGAAATGGGACTTGATCTCATGCACGGTGCAGACGCTAGGGTGGAGTATAATTCCAATACGTACTATATGACCGACGAAGAACGTCATCCTTCACGTGTGAATGTTCTGGTAGAAGGTCAACGGATTGGCTCCTTCTATTTGCCAGATGATCCGGCCGACAGCCGGGGGTATTATCTTGGCATTATCAGCCATTAGTGAATAAGTTGGATGAGGCGGGCTCTTTACCGCTATTTATGTAAGGTAAGTGTACCCGGGCAGTTAGCAGCTAAACTAGATCGCAATCGTACTTTCTGGAGCTTCAAGCAGAGGGAGGAGGCTTAGCCTTATATGGTCGAAATGCGGGTCGTTATCCAATAGATATATTGATTCGTTATCGATAACATACATGGGTAAAGTTGGATCATTCAATTTTAAAAAGCAATCCAAGCCATAAGGCAAGGATTGCTTTTTGTGTGATGAGCTTATCAGAGAATGGATTAAAGCTCTTTATCATTAATACT
>DOJM01000602.1:11626-11960 GCA_003529225.1 Paenibacillus sp. | reverse complement strand
CCAAGCAGATTTGAAATCTTCGTTCGAACGTTTCCAGAATTGGAAGGCACATAGCTGTGCTAGTGTGTAGTCAATGTAGTAGAACGGCGAGGCAAAGATATGGCCTTGTTTATGCCAAAAGCCCCCTTGTTCCAGATAAGTGTTACCTTCATAATTACGATGGGGTAAGTATTTCTTCTCGATGTCTCTCCAAGCTTGTTTGCGTTCAGCAGGAGTTGCTTCAGGGTTGCTATAAACAAAATGTTGGAATTCATCGACAGATACCCCGTAAGGAATAAACTGAAGGCTATCAGATAAGTGATTAAAGCGGTATTTATCCGCATCTTCCTCAAAG
>DOJM01000602.1:11273-11565 GCA_003529225.1 Paenibacillus sp. | reverse complement strand
CATGGAATGAATCTCACATGCTTCATAGGTTGGAAAAGCATATTCTGGCACATTGATATTGCGGCTTTCATAAACCTGGAACGCATGACCCACTTCGTGAGTTAAGACATCAATATCCCCAGAGGTTCCGTTGAAATTCGAGAAAATAAAAGGGGCTTGGTATTGGCTAAAATAGGTGCAATATCCGCCGCCTTGTTTTCCTTTTTTACTTACTAAATCCACCAGATTATTGTCCAGCATGAAGGTGAAAAATTCATCCGTTTCAGGGGAGAGTTCTTTATACATCTTCTTA
>DOJM01000602.1:8993-11178 GCA_003529225.1 Paenibacillus sp. | reverse complement strand
GGTACGCATCATTCGGTCATAACCTAGCTGAACAAAGTTGCTGTACCCAAGCTTTTTAGCTATGCGGTCACGGACCTTGACAAGCTCGTCATAGATGCGGTCAAACTCAGCCTCGTGTTCGGACATAAAACCAAAACGAGCTTCAGAAGCACTTTTACGCATATCACGGTCTGTAGACAATTCAAAAGGTGCAAGTTGAGGCAGTGTACGCTCTTCACCTTCGAAAAGAATCTTGGCAGATGCGATAAGCTGGGAGTATTCTGTTGAAAGTTTGTTCTCCAATTGTAAATCTTCAATGATTTCCGGACTAAACGTCCGCAGCGATACTTCAGCAAGCTGGAGTAATTGAGCGCCCCATTCCTTTTCAAACTCGGCTCTAGGTTTGGATTGTACGAGTGCTTTGTAGTAGTCGGTTATGTATTCCTGAACGACAGGTCCGATTTCGTCCATGAATTCTTGTTCGGCTTTGTAAAATTCATCTGTCGTGTTGATAGAATGACGAACGCTAACCAATGTCTGCATCGTGTCAAACTCATTGCGAAGCTTGTTAATGGCAGTGACGGAAGCTTTTTGTACCTCTAGTGGTGATGTGTCGTTGAGATCTTTCAGCAGGGTGTTAAAGTCTTGCTTGAATTTCTCTACATCCGGNNTAATCTGAACAGCCATTTACGATAGACCTGTGTAAGCTTTTTATGGTTGAAAAAAGAACAAATGTACAAAAGTGTAAAAACTTGTTAAGCGGAATGTGGTTTGATACTATCTATGAATATAGTAGATCTCATCAAGAGAAAAGGGTCCATCGAGATATGCGAGAGCAGATGAAGATGTATTGGGAAGAAGTACTGAACACAATTAATGAGCGCACTCGTACAATTTAACGAAGCGAAAATAGGAGTCTCGATATAGATGAAACCCCGAATTACAGTAATAACACTAGGCGTGGATGATTAGGAGAGAGCTTTGATTTGCAGGCTGGCTTGAAGCTGCACTTTGGAATCGGGAAGATATGGCTTATGAGGCAAAGGTTCCATTANNAAGTAAAGAGGAAGCAGATCAGGTTATGGAGCTGGCTCAAAAGGCTGGTGCGAAGATCGTTGACCCTTTCAAGCGACCTTTGCGTTCCCCTGATCTTTTTTTGTAAATGGTATTGAATAAATGAATCATGCGCCGTTTCGAAGTTCATCTTTAATCATTCCCCCTCAATCAAAAAAAAGAACGTCCCGATCCATTCAAAAAAGAATGAATCGGGACGTTCTTCGTCTCGTACATTTAATTATAATTAAGAATCTATTAGTTGACCAGACTAAAAGGATTTAAAAACTCCTTAAATCAGTAGCTTGATTTCCGTATTAGATTGGATCATTGCAGGTAATATCGTGGTCGGTTTCGTTGCATTGATACATATTTATATTGTCTATCTGGAAATGTTTGCTTGGTCTAAGCCCAAAGGACTTCGAGTTTTTGGAATGACGCAGGAAGTTGCGGATGCTTCAAAAACTCTAGCAGCGAATCAAGGGTTGTATAATGGATTTTTAGCTGTTGGCTTAATTTTGGGATTGGTTCATCCGAATGTGAATTTCGGTCACCCAATTGAAATCTATTTCCTCAGCACTGTTATAGTGGCGGCGATTTATGGTGCATTGACGGTGAAAAAATCTATTTTGTTTATGCAAGGGCTTCCAGCTTCCATCGCTTTGATTCTAGTAGTTTCGATTTAAGATAAGTTCATTTTCCTTTCCGATGACATACGGTTGATATAATAATTTGAACCGTGCAGAAGCGGCAACTGCCATTTTGTAAGTAAAAGCGTTGAAAAGTAAATCCAAATTAAAAAAGGGCTGTTTCCCGGCAGGTAATCACCTGTTAAGGAAACAGTCCTTTTATATTTCTGACATCTTCACGAAGAGAAGAGCTGCTTATTGAATAGAGGCAGTATAAATCGCTTCTACAGATTTGGAGAGGAGCGCGTTAAACTCTTCGTCTGACTGCCCGGCACTTAGTCCTTGCGATAAAGCACNNTGGCGATTAATCCTTGATTATGGGCGAGCTTATCGTTGGCCTCAGCTTGTGTGTAACCGCCGGACAAAGCGACAATTCTTAAAACGTGAGGATCATCCATTAATTCACGATAGAAGTTATCCTCCGTAGGTATGGAGAGCTTAAGCATGACCTTCACGTCTTTGCC
>DOJM01000602.1:7401-8985 GCA_003529225.1 Paenibacillus sp. | reverse complement strand
CATCAGCAGTATGGATATCAACCTCAGGCTCGATAATCGGAACCAGTCCCGCTTCTAAAATTTGCTTGCCGACTTCAAACTGCTGTTCAACCACTTTTTTTATGCCGGAAGGATTGGCTTCTTTAATCACCGAGCGCATTTTGGTCCCAAAAATATTTCGTTCGTTGGCACGCTTTAGAAGATCACTTAAGCCGGGAATGGGCTTCATGAGCTGTACCCCGTTTTCTGGCTCGGCAAGTCCTTTATCGATTTTCAGAAAAGGCACAATGCCATTTTCCTCCCACAGATAATCAGCAGTATATTTTCCGTCGATGAGACGGTCCATTGTGTTCTCAAATAGGATTGCACCCAGTATATGCTTTGAATCAAATGCTGGGCTCTTGATAATGCGCGTTCGCATCTCGTGAACCATTGCATACATTTGATCTTCATTAGAGTAGCTGTCCTCTTTAATGCCATATTGCAGCAGCGCTTTAGGTGTACTTCCACCACTTTGGTCCAAGGCAGCTATAAATCCCTGTCCCGTCCGAATTCGATCCCATTGCTTCATATTCATGAAAAAATCTCCTTCCTTTCGTAAACTGAATGGAAATTCATGCATTCTTTAATTATAACACTTAAAATACTGGCCTTAAACAAGAGGCAGGGTGAGCAAGGAGGTAACCGTCCAACATGAGTTGGTCTCAAGCAAAGAAATAAGGACTTCTGAGTCCAAATTCAACCAAGGAGATCAGCCACGAGTTGATGTACGGACTCAACGTGCTTACAAAGTTGCATATATTCCAAAGTGTGATAACGCCATCGAGGTAGTCTGTAATATCACAATGAGGCTGTCTGCGATTATGCCTTCAAAGTTATCTGCGCTAATCCCTACGAAGCATACTCTGATAATCTTCCTCGAAGATGACCTTTTTTATGCTTAAAGATCTAAGTTGAGATTAAAATCGAATTCGATTTGTAATATTTTATTGACGTCGTCCATTTCAAAAAATCAATTACTTGAAGTTAGTTTAAAGATACGAGGGAGCGCGAGTAAAGATGGCGACTGGAAATTATATTCTGGTTACAAAGTGGCTATTGTGATGGTTTTCTAATCGGAGGGTATAGGTCAGATTGGTTAAAACCGCGCTTGGATTGAGATTTTTCTTTAATCAACGTGAATATCATAGTAATTTTATGCGAATAATCCAGTAAGTTTTTCTTTGTGACATTAATCATAATTACCAATTCATAGCTTTGTGAAAATAATAACTTTTCGTAAATGTCGAAATGAGGTTGACGTATGAAAATATCAGTCGTATGATTGATTCTACTGAGTATGTTAGTAATTAAAAGTAAGTATATAAATAATATATAACAACAGGAGGAATGAAAGTGGAATCATCAACATTTGTGCTATTCGGCGCTACAGGAGATTTGGCAAAACGTAAAATCTATCCTGCACTATATAACCTCTTTTTAGATGGTCAAATTTCAGGTCCTCTTTCTGTGATTGGATTAGGAAGAAGAGAAGTTTCGAATGAAGCCTTCCGTAAGCAAGTACTGCAATCGTTACAGACTTTTTCTAGACAACCAGCGGTTGAC
>DOJM01000602.1:6280-7343 GCA_003529225.1 Paenibacillus sp. | reverse complement strand
GAATACAGAAGATTACTTGAAGCTACTGGAGCATGTTAAACGTCGCGAGCAGTTGTTCAATATTCCGGAGAACCGGATGTTCTATTTGTCTGTGGGTCCTGAGTTCTTCAAGGAAATCGCAGCTAATATTCACTCAAGTGGTCTGGGTTCCACGAAAGGCTGGAAGCGTCTGATTATTGAGAAGCCTTTTGGCACAGATTTGAAATCAGCAAGAGAGCTGAATGATAGCTTGAATGCCGTATTTACTGAAGAAGAAATCTTCCGGATTGACCACTTCCTAGGTAAACCGATGGTGCAGAATTTGGAAGTTCTCAAGTATTCTAATCCAGTGCTTAGAGCTCTGTGGAAAAATAGATATATCGCGAATGTTCAAATTACGGCGAGTGAGACTGTCGGCGTTGAAGAGCGGGCAGGCTATTATGATAAAGCTGGTGCACTTCGTGATATGTTCCAGAACCATATGCTGCAGTTAATGATGATGAGCGCAATGCAGCTTCCTAAAGGTAGTACACCTGAAGAAATCCGTGGGAAGAAAATATACGTCATGGAGCATCTCATTCCAATTAGCAAAGATGAGGTTAATAAACATGTTGTCCGTGGACAATATGCAGAGGGTGAAATTAAAGGGAACGCTGTGGCAGGTTATTTGAATGAGCCGGGTATTAATCAATCCTCGCAAAATGAGACGTTTATCGCAGCGCGTTTATTTATAGATGATCCGCTCTGGAATGATGTACCTTTCTATGTTCGTACTGGGAAGAGAATGAAGGAGAAATCCACACGTATTGTTATTGAGTTTAAAGAACCGTTTAATGATAGTAATAACTTGAATAAAGGAAATGACGTACCGAATTTACTGATAATCGAGATTGGACCGAATGAAGCCATAACGCTACAACTTAACACGAAAGATCAGCTGCAAAAAGGAAAGCTTGAGCCTGTCCGCGCTACTTATGAAGCGGGTACCTCAGATGTTCCGGAAGCCTACGAGAATCTAATCTTCGATGCACTACGTGGTGATGCTACCTTCTTCGCTCACTGGAGAGAAGTAGAACTGTCATGG
>DOJM01000602.1:5884-6225 GCA_003529225.1 Paenibacillus sp. | reverse complement strand
CAGATCAGGAGTCAGAAGTTCCCTCTGCTCAGGCAGAAGTTGCAGCAACAGAGGAATCTATACGGCCAGGGGCGTAAGCCCCTGCCTGTTTTTTTTACCAATTTTGGAGAAATTACATCACAAGAATCTATATATCGGAGGGGAATTACATGAAAGTAGGATTAGTTGGATTCGGAAAAATGGGCTTCAATTTGGCCCAGAATTTGCTGGATCATGGACATGAGGTCGTTGCATTTGATTTGAATGCACCTGCTGTGGAAGAAATGAAAGCTAAAGGTGCAAGTGGAGCAGTAACACTGCCTGAGCTAGTGCAACAATTGGAAACACCAAGAATTATTTGG
>DOJM01000602.1:3670-5808 GCA_003529225.1 Paenibacillus sp. | reverse complement strand
AAACTCACACTATAAGGAATCTATTCGCCGGTATGAGGAATTGAAGGAGCACGGAATTCACTTTATGGATGCTGGTACCTCTGGGGGTATGGAAGGGGCGCGTAATGGCGCTTGTTACATGGTTGGCGGAGATCCCGAAGCTTGGGAGGTTGTGGAGCCCATCTTCCGTGATACAGCTGTAGAAAGCGGCTTTTTATATGCTGGTAAAGCAGGCAGCGGCCATTTTCTAAAGATGGTGCATAACGGTATCGAATACGGCATGATGGCTGCTATCGGTGAAGGTTTTGAGGTACTGGAGAAGAGTGAGTTTGATTACAACTTTGAGGAAGTCGCTCGGGTGTGGAATCATGGATCTGTCATCCGTTCTTGGCTGATGGAACTGGTTGAACGTGCGTTCTCGAAAGATGCTAAATTGGATGAGATCAAAGGGATTATGCACTCCTCCGGTGAAGGCAGATGGACGCTTGAAACTGCATTTGATTTGCAAGCCGCAACACCAGTGATCGCAATGGCGTTATTAATGCGCTACCGTTCACTTGAGACCGATACCTTCACTGGTAAGGTAGTGGCTGCACTCCGGAATGAATTTGGTGGACATGCCGTTGAAACGAAGTAATTAATGTTAATCATTAGCCCGAATTTCCTCGCAATTATTCTGCGGTGAAATTTGGGCTTTTGTTTTGCGAAAATTAATAAATGGAGAGAATAGATCGAGTACGACTTTAATCTTTTTAACATATTTTAGAGTTAGATGGGGAAATTACGATAAGGGGGAGTTGACATGCGAAGCGGAATTCGAGAAAGACTTCATTTTCTGTATAAATTTCTGCATGCGCCCCGACAATTAGGAAGCGTTACTCCCAGTTCGCGCTGGCTAGCAAAAACGATGCTCGACATTATTCCATGGCAACAAATGCATAATATAGCTGAGCTGGGTGCTGGTACTGGAGCCATCACAAGATTTATTCCAAGCGGGGAAGAGACTGGGATGAATGTGCTCCTGTTTGAGAAGGATCCTGATTTTCGTCATCAACTAAGACTTAAATTCCCTGACCGTATTTTTTTTAACGATTGCCTGCGGCTACGGCTTGCGCTTCATAATAGAAGGTTGAAGAAGGTAGATTGCATCGTGAGCAGTTTGTCTTTTAGGAATTTCTCAGCCTCAGATCGAACGCTTTACATTGAGCAAATCATATCTTCTTTAAAAGAGGGCGGCTGGTTTATCACTTTTGAATATTTTCCTCAAATGAAGAAAGAATTAATGCAGCATTTTGATATTGTGAGTGTTAAATGGGTGCTGTTAAATTTCCCGCCAGCGCTTGTTTATATTTGTAGGAAGAAGGCTTCTACACAAGTAAAGCAATCAGATCATATTCATTCTTCCGTAGATGTAATATCAATCTCTCAGGTTTCTACGGAAAGATAAGGTTGAAAAATACAACAAATGCCGTCACCCATAGCTCACTAGGGAACGGCATTTTTTAAATTAGGCTTAGTATGTTCTTACCCTCTGTTAATAGAGAACCTCAATATTGTCCTCGTTCAGACGTTTTAGCCAAGCTTCAGAAGGCTTACGGTCAGTGATCAAAAAATCAATATGGCCAAGCTCAACCAGCTTTGTAAAAGCAGTCTTATCGAATTTGGTATGATCCGCCAGGAGTACGACCTTATTGGCTTGCCTTAGCATGTACTTCTTGAGCTCACACTCCGGTTCGTTGGAATCTGTGATGCCTCGTTCCATATCCATTCCTTTGCAACTGATTACCGCCGTATCCACATTGTATCTTTGAATAGTGTCATGGGCTACCGGTCCTACCAGCGACAACGATCGGTAACGAAGTGAACCGCCAGTAGAGATGATATCCATCCCTGAATTCGAGAACTCATGCAAAATATTAATAGAGTTTGTGATGATGGTTAGATTGTTTTTGTTTCCCAGCAATTTTAGAAACTCAAAGGCTGTAGAGCTTGGATCTACCATTAATGTATCTCCATCGTTGATTAAATCGAGCGCCTTCAGGGCGATTCCCCGTTTAATATCTGTATTCAAGGCATTACGTGTAACAAAAGGCAGATCCTCATTCGTATGGCGATTCAGCATAGCGCCGCCATAGGTACGACTAAGGATGCCATCCTTC
>DOJM01000602.1:0-3592 GCA_003529225.1 Paenibacillus sp. | reverse complement strand
CATAGGAATCACCTTTCCGAAGCTATATTTTACAATCATGCGCTAAATATCTGTGTTTTGCAATAAAAACAACGTATATACATCTGTATTTGCCAATAATATTCACAAAACAGATATAAAACAAACAAAAACAACATAAATAATATTAAAAATGTTGACAACAAAGATTTAGAGGCATACGATGAAGAAGGAAATAAATCCTTTAGAAATTTATCGAGTTGGTGTGATGCAAGGCCGGTCCAGCTGGTATTCAGAGGCCAGCCTGAGGCGCAGCAGAAGGAATACAACGCTTTAGCTTGTAGAGAAAAGTAAATGATTTTGGTGTTGCTTAAAGAACTCATTAGGAGGCTGGTCAAGCAATGAGCACACATGTGTTTTACGTTCCATCGATCAATATTATGGGCAAGGGATGCTTGCAGGAAATTGGTTCTTATATTCAAGAACTGAATTTGAAGAAGGCACTTGTAGTTACAGACAAATTCCTTATGAAGAGCGGCATTGCCGGTAAATTGCTGGCAGTATTGGACGAAGCGGGCATTGTATACGCCATTTATGATGAAGTGAAGCCCAATCCAACCTGTAAAAATGTTCATGATGGCGTGGAATATCTCCAAGCACAGAATTGCGACTATCTGATCTCCATCGGTGGTGGTTCGCCACAGGATACAGCCAAAGCCATTGGTATCATTGCCACGAATGGCGGACACATCAAAGAATATGAGGGTGTACACAAGTCGAAGCATAAATCGCTGCCTATCGTTGCTGTGAATACCACCGCAGGCACTTCAGCTGAAGTCACCATTAACTATGTAATCACAGACGAAGAACGTAAAGTGAAGATGGTAATGGTGGATAAGAACAGTATTGCTACAATCTCAGTTAACGATCCAGAGCTTATGGTAGATAAACCCGCTGCACTTACGGCAGGAACAGGAATGGACGCTTTGACTCATGCAATTGAAGCACTGGTAACGCCGGGAGCTTATCCGGTAACTGATGCTACGGCACTAGCCGCAGTGGAGATTATATTCGCTAACTTGGCTCGTACCGTGAAGAATGGCCATGATANNGATTGAGGCTCGTGAGCAAATGGTGTATGCGATTTTCCTAGGCGGACTTGCTTTCAATAATGCAGGACTTGGTTATGTGCATGCGATGGCGCATCAGCTTGGCGGTGTATATGATCTGCCACATGGCGTATGTAATGCAATGCTACTTCCTTATGTGGAAGAAGAGAATGCCAAATATGTGCCTGAGAAATTCAGAGCTATTGCTAAAGCAATTGGGTTAAACGTGGAGGACCAAACTGATAAGGAATGCGCGGACTTCGTAATCGAGTCGATCAAGGCGTTGTCTAAAGAAGTAGGAATTCCATCTAAACTATCCGAGCTTGGAGTAGATGAGGTCGATCTTGATCTTTTAGCAGAGAACTCCATGAAGGATGCGTGTGCACCGGGTAACCCTTTTATTCCAACGAAGGAAGAAGTCATTACTCTATTCAAAAAAATACTATAATCATCCCTTACTTTAGGAGATTCTTTATGAATAATCATATCGCCATTGATATTGGTGCCTCTAGTGGTGGGGATTTACTCTCCCGTACGAATATCGGACTCGATTTCTTTGATGGCAGTATTAATCATATCGCTGCTTGGGTGATTGGTACACGCAATACCATTAAGGCGTTACTTCGCGCAATGCTCGAACCTGTGGAAGAATTGAAGCGAATCGAGCTGCTTGATGATTACACCTCACGACTAGCGCTTACGAAAGAATTCAAATCGTATCCGTTTGGAGCCGTGTGGGATTACTATTNNCTATTGTGCTTCGCAAGACACACCCGTTCGGGAGCAATGGCTGGCTGAAATGAAGCGTTATGAACAGGAAGTTTTGTCTGTAAGATAGAGCGTTAGAGTGGATGTGGAGAGTAACATATACAAAGGAGAGATTGACAATGAGTACATCCGTATTAGAATCCAAAGGGTATATTGCCAGTAGTGAGGCTCCATTTATTCAGGAAATGTCAGAGATTACCCGTCATATGTGGGAGCTTGGCTGGGATGAGCTGAATGGCGGTAATGTCAGCTATCTGCTGGATGAGAATGAGGTTGCAAAATATATTAACGTTCTAGAGCCACTACGCACCATTAAACTTACCTTCCCTGTAAAAGAATTAGCCGGCAAATACTTCATCGTGACCGGTTCTGGCAAGTATTTCAGAAATGTGATCAAAGACCCGGAAGCCAATCTCGGTGTGCTTCGGGTTAGTGCGAATGGTGAAAGTGTAGAAGTGTTATGGGGATTACGGAACGGCGCTGTACCTACTAGTGAATTGGCTTCTCATTTCATGAGCCATATTGAGCGACTGAAGGTGGACCCTACGCACCGTATCGTACTTCATACACATGCTACGAATGTTATCGCGATGACCTTCACGCATGATCTGGATGAATTGAAGTTTACGAAGACGCTTTGGGAAATGTGCACAGAGTGCCTTGTTGTATTTCCTGATGGCGTTAGTGTCATTCCATGGATTGTTCCTGGCAGCAGTGAAATCGGCCGCGAAACCGCTAAGAAAATGAAGGATCACCGCCTAGTCATCTGGCCGCAGCACGGGATTTTCGGCACTGGCTCCACAATGGATGCCACCTTTGGTCTAGTAGAGACTGTTGAAAAGGCTGCTACGATCTACAACTTGATTGGCGGAAGAGAAATGAAGCAAAAGATCACAGATCAGCAGCTGTGGGATTTAGCTAAGGCGTTCGGAGTGACTCCTAAAGCTGGAATTCTTGAGGTTTAAGAGTTTCATATATATTGATGAGAACCGGGCGTTCGCAGATTTTGCGAGGTCTGGTTTTTTTATGATTTTTTCTTAAAATTACGCATTGAATTTATGAACAGAATTTAGTAGCGTTAATCGTACCAAATGTCACAAGGCTTAATAAGGAGATCATATGAATAAAGTTCTTATCATTGGTATTGTAGCTAGTGGTAAAACCACATTGGCAAAGCGATTATCTAACAAAATAAATATTCCTTGGTATGAATTGGATGCCATTGTTCATCATCAGACACCGGAAGGAAGGAGAAAACGCTCACCAGAAGAACAGATTGGGGTGATTATGGAGATTGATCAGGATGGAGCTTGGATTTTTGAAGGCACGGATCGGGAATCCTATCAATGTCTATATGAAATGGCAGATACAATAATTTTTCTTGATACACCGTTGTGGAGGCGTAAAATTAGAATTTTCGTTCGGTTTCTTAAGCAGAAAATGGGTATTGAGAAGTGTCATTATAAATCGGATATTAGGATGTTAAAAAAGATGTATCAATGGACACAGGATTTTGAAAATAAACGAAGTGAGTTTGAAGCCAAGTTGCTGTTATATCAGAACAAAGTTATCAGATTATACGATAATAAGGAACTTTAAAATTTGCATTTTCCATCTTCTGGGGAGATAATTAGCCTTACTTAAAGTAATCAAATAATCAATTGGAGGTAATATGTATGAACACAGAGCTATTATTTTCACCTATTCAAGTGGGAAATCTTTCGCTGTCAAACCGAATCGTCATGGCGCCGATGACT
>DOJM01000597.1:13603-14192 GCA_003529225.1 Paenibacillus sp. | reverse complement strand
CAATACCCCGATCTTGCGCTGTCCGTACCAGCCTTCCAAATCCTTGCTTAAAGCGAATAACCGCCTGAGGAACAGACAACTTCATGAACGGATTCTTTTTCTGGGCTTGTAATAACTCAGACTTCGCTTCCGCTAGGGGGTGGTTTGGCGGTTGAAATGGGAGCCTCACGATCGCCAAGCATGTTAATGCTTCACCTGGAATATCTACACCCTCCCAAAAGCTGCTTGTTCCTAACAGTACAGAGGCTGCACTATCCTGAAAACGGCGGATCAGCTTGCTACGGCTGCCCCCCTCCACGCCTTGATCTAGCACCGCGATCTCTCGTGAAGCCAGAGGCTCTTTCAAAGGATCGTAAACCTGACGTAGCATCTTGTAAGAAGTAAACAGGACAAGCATCCGCCCATGTGTTGTAATCGCTGCTTCTGCAAGTGACTGTACGAGTGTATCGACAAATCGGGCATCGCCCACACTACCCTTCACACTAGGGAAATCCCGGGGAATAACTAACAGCGCCTGCTCCCGATACTTAAAGGGAGAAGGCAGGAGTGATGTCATCAGACGCCCCTCTTCCGCAGCTTCATTAAGTCC
>DOJM01000597.1:13287-13535 GCA_003529225.1 Paenibacillus sp. | reverse complement strand
CGATAATTCCCATTCGCCTCCAGCCAATATACTACATTCTCATCGTTTAATCCCATAAAAAACCGCACTTGCTCACGTATAGAAGCTAAATCCTTAAATAAGCCGCTAATATCGGTAACTAGACTATCTGAGGAAGATTGACCTTCTTGATCTCGCATCTCATTAAGCATTTTATCACCTTTACGGATAATTTCGCTTAATGTCAGATTCATAGTATTCTCTAGAGCAACCAATTCATCCCAATCTTT
>DOJM01000597.1:11408-13232 GCA_003529225.1 Paenibacillus sp. | reverse complement strand
CCCGCCGCTGCATCGCTACGTTCCGGCAAGAGGCTGAATAGTTTATCACTAAGTAGATCCCAGGTTTCTTTTACGGTAAGCAGGTCCGGATAGATTCTATCAATCACTCCACTCCATTCAGAAGCTTCCTCACTGCCTGATGACTGAAGCATTTGACGCAGCGTAGGAAGTTGGCCATTTCGACTATCCTTATAAAGACGCGATAGTGTATGCGCCACCGTGAAATGCTTCATATGCATGCCTAAATGCTTGCCAGCCACGTCCTCCAGATGGTGGGCTTCATCTATTACAAGATGTTCATAAGACGGAAGTAGCTGGTGCCCAGCCTTAACATCTGCGAAAAGCTTAGAGTGGTTCGTAATGACCACGTCTGCAATACCAGCTTCATGTTTAGCCCGGTGATAATAACACTTACGGAACCAAGGACAGGAGCGACCCAGACAAGAATCGGTATCGCTTGCCACCGTCTCCCAGAAATCTCCGCCACGTCCACTTAGATTGAGCTCTTCGTCATCTCCTGATTCACTTTGTGTCAGCCAAACGATCATCTGAGCCGCAGTAAGCGCATCTTCCCTCGGACTTATAAAGTCTTTTTTATTAATTTTANNGACACAAATAATGCCCTCTGCCCTTAAAAATTGCAGCTTTAAATGGAAAAGGAACTACCTGTGTTAACAAAGGAATATCACGCTCACGCAATTGATCCTGCAGATTAATAGTATGAGTGCTGACCATGACTTTTTCATTAGTCCGTACGCTTTGGTATATAGCAGGCAATAAATAACCAAGGGATTTGCCGGTTCCTGTCCCTGCTTCGATCAATAGATGCTTGTCTTCGGCAAGTGCCGTCATCACCTCATTGATCATAATATCCTGAGCTTCTCGGCTTTCATACTGTGGCAAAGTTTCTTTAAGTCGTTTCGTTACTTCATCCATATAATCTGTAAAGGATAAATTGTGTAGCGGATTCTCAGCATGCTCGTCTCGAGGTGGAGCTAATTCGTTCCAGTCTCCTACAGCAAGCGCTAATTGACGATAGAAAGTCAGATCACCTTCGGGCTGAAGCGTCTCCGCTTCCCGTTCACGCAGCAGACCATCAAAATACCAACCAAGATCACTATCCTCCTCCGTAAACAGCTCACAGAGTCTCTGAATCGTCAGCAGAGGCAAATCGTAGAGCTCCTCCAAACATTTCAGCAATACAAGAGCTGTTGCGAGTGCATCACTGTCTGCCTGATGCGGACGATCATGCGTCACTCCAAAATGTGCACTAACTGATCCTAGTTGATAGGATGTGAGGGAAGGAAAGCAGATTTTCAGAAAATCAATCGTATCTAAAATCCGCCCTTGAAATGGTAAATACCCACATCGGTCTAAAGCATTTTGCAAAAAATGGAAGTCGAATGCGACATTATGCCCTACAAGCACAACATCATCCAAGAGTGGGTCAAGCTCCATCATCATCTCATCCAGCTCAGGTGCATCCTTTACATCATCGTCGGTAATCCCCGTTAGACCAGTTATAAAAGGAGGTATCGGCGTTCCGGGCTTGACGTAGGAACCATATACCCGGGAGATGGACCGGTCTTCTTCTATAATTGCAAGGCCAACCTGGATAATTTCACCCACGGATTGGGTTCCCGTTGTTTCAAAATCAAGCACGGCAAATTTCATTATAATTCTATTCCCTTTCAATTGAGACTCTTAATCAGCATAACAGAAGTTGCGAAAAAAGGCGATGCACACCACTGGTTCAGGGGATGCATCGCTTGAATGAAAATGTGGAATAATAAACCGTAAACGTAATAATTTACAATAATGAAA
>DOJM01000597.1:10860-11306 GCA_003529225.1 Paenibacillus sp. | reverse complement strand
TTCCCGTACCAAACCGAGCATATGGTTCAGATGACTCCAAGCAGCTTCCCCCTCCCCCTCCTGCAGGTAAGAGATGGCTAAATATAATCGAGCAGCCAAGCTATCCGGATATTGCACAATAACTTCCTTAAACTGTTCAATACATTTTCCATACATCAGCAACTTATAATACCCCTGACCTCTAACAAAAGTATCCATGCACAGCTCGGGTGCTTCCTGCTCTGGCACTTCCTCTTCAACCACAGTCGTAAAATCTACACTTTCACGAAAGTGACTTAGCTTCTCAGCAAAGGCCAGCCATTCATCCATCACTTTATCACTAAGTCGGTGCAGCATATTATAATTGCATAAAAGCACATTCCGGCGGGCACCCTCCGCTGTAGGGTAATCTGTTACGATCTCCTGAAGCACCTTGTTCATTTCAGCAAACAAATGTTGAAACATGG
>DOJM01000597.1:9271-10712 GCA_003529225.1 Paenibacillus sp. | reverse complement strand
GCATCGCATACGAAATAATAATTACTGTATCTCCCGGTTGAACAAGACGTGCAGCTGCACCATTTAGGCAGATCACACCACTGCCGCGAGGCCCTGGAATAACATAGGTTTCTAACCGTGAACCATTATTGTTATCCACGATCTGCACTTTTTCATTCTCAAGAATATCTGCCGCTTCCATTAAGTTCTCATCAATGGTGATACTTCCCACATAATTCAAATTCGCTTCTGTCACCGTCGCGCGGTGAATTTTGGATTTCATCATATGTCTAAACAAGAGCGGCAACCTCCTTTGGAATAAATACATTATTGTCAATTAAGCGCGTTCTGCCAAACTTCACGGCAAGCGCTATAATAATTTCCCCATTTACATCCGTTAATAAAACTTCGTTCTCTAAGCCTTCCAGATTAGGGAATGTCAGTATTTCCGCATAATCAATGACCGCCAAAGGTGAGCTGGATACAACCGATGTCAACAATTCCCGCACTTCAGCAACGGTTGTTACTTTTCCTTCTTCAATGGCCTGACGTGCTTCACGTAAGGAACGAGATAACACCAATGCTTGAGAACGTTCCTCCGGAGATAAGAATACGTTACGCGAGCTAAGTGCAAGTCCATCTCCTTCACGAACGATAGGGCAAGGCACAATTTCAACATTCATATTCAAATCGGATACCATTCGGCGGAGTACAGCTACTTGCTGAGCATCCTTTAACCCGAAGAAAGCATAATCTGGCTGCACGATATTGAATAGTTTATTAACAACTGTTGTTACGCCATTAAAATGCCCTGGACGCGAAGCCCCACAAAGTCGAGTGGTAAGCTCTGATACCGAGACAGTAGTCCGGGTAGGTTGTGGATACATTTCTTCCACACTGGGGATAAATACAATATCGACACCTTCGCGTTCCGCAAGCTCCAAATCACGCTCTTCATCGCGCGGATAGGAATCAAAATCCTCATTCGGTCCGAACTGCAGCGGGTTCACAAATATGCTCATGACGACCGTGTTGCTCATTTCTCCTGCCAGCCGAAGCAGACTGGCATGTCCTTCATGCAGGTATCCCATTGTTGGAACAAACCCAATCGGGGTATGCCCACCTTGTCTCATATATTCCAAAGCCTCGCGCAGTTGCTTAACGCTTCTGACGACTCTCATTTTATTCCCCATCCTTTCCGGCGCCGCCGTATAAAGATTCCAGAACGGTTTCATCCGCCTTAAAAACATGGCCTTCATCTGGGAACGAACGGTCCTTCACTTCTTGTACATATTGGCTGATACCCTCACGAATTACATTACCCACATCCGCGTAGGTTTTGACAAAACGTTTCTCACGGTAGGGTGAGGAATAACGTAGCAAATCATGGAAAACCAATACCTGACCGTCGCAATAACGGCCTGCACCAATTCCAATGGTCGGAATGCTCAGTGCCTCAGAA
>DOJM01000597.1:1428-9203 GCA_003529225.1 Paenibacillus sp. | reverse complement strand
CAGGAACTCCCGCCGCTACAACTGCAGTAACTGTCTCACAACTTTCGAGCCCGCCTTCCATTTTGACAGCATGAGCCCGCCCTTCCTGCATCAGTCTGCGTACACCCCGCAAGGTTTCATCTATACTTCCGTGGTAGGTCATAAATGGCATATCTGCCACAATGAATGTTTTTTGTGCGCCCCGAGTTACTGAACGAGTGTGGTAGACCATATCGTCAATCGTAACAGGTAAAGTTGTATCATATCCAAGTACCACATTTCCGAGGGAGTCACCCACCAGAATAAGATCGATACCGGCTTCTTCAGCAAGTAGAGCCGATGGGTAATCATAAGCAGTCAGCATGCTTAACCGCTCACCATCTGCTTTCATTTTTTTCATTTTCACAATATTAAGCGCTTGTTTGTTTGCCATTTCTCTCTTCGTCCTCCTTTTTGAAATTACATCCCCGTAAAAATCGCAACAAAAAAACCCTTTAGCAACGATTTGCTAAAAAGGTCCGAAGGGCAAAAAAGAGTCACTCGCGATCGTCCCTTCTGTCTCGGTCCTTACGGCTCNGAGCAGAATCCAACGTAACCGTCTAACGCAGTTATGAAGGTAATTCCAATAACAAAAACATTATAAGTTCATAAGATCAAGAGTACAGTTCGTAAAACGATACCGCCTCCGACCCATAGTATAACAAAAAGGACACGGAATTACACGAAAAAAATATGACAAGGGATGATACCCTGTCATATAAAAAAAGATTTATAAAAGCTCGATTTCACCTGAGCATACGCTTGAAATCTCTCCTGCGCTGTTTTTAAGGATTAGTCCACCTAACTCATCCAGACCTACCACAACGCTTTCAGAGCGTCCCTGAGGGCTATTCAGAGCGATTTGGCGACCCAAAGTAACTGACATCGACTCCCACAGCTCTTTGATAGGTTTAAAACCTTGTTCCATGTATAGATTGAAATGCAGCTCTAACTCATTCAATACAGCTCTTACCAGCTCCGAACGGTCAATAGGGACACCGCCCCGCTGAATCCGAAGAGAAGTCGCTACTTCCTTCAGATAATCAGGATAATCGNNTCGTCTTCAGTCAAGTTCGCAGAAATTCCGATCCCGGCGATGCAATAATGAAGCTCTCCTTCTCTTAGCGAAGACTCGAGCAAAATTCCACATATCTTTCGACCGCCTGCAAGCAAATCATTTGGCCATTTAATCCCGGCGTCTACTCCGGTTACACGGCGAATTGCCTTACAGACAGCAACCCCAGCAAGCAGTGTTAACTGAGGAGTCTGTAACAAAGGTAAATTCGGACGCAATACAATACTCATCCAAATGCCTTTGCCACGAGGAGAAAACCATTTCCTACCCATTCGCCCTCTAGCACCGGTCTGTTCTTCAGCGATTACGGTTGTTCCTTCTGGCGCACCGTTTTCCGCCAATCGTTTGGCTTCCTCCTGAGTAGATACGACAGACTCTAGGAGCTGAACTCTGTCTAGCCAATTCGAATCAGAAGCTTCCTGCTTCAATCCGGTTAGCGACAGCGCTTTTTCATAGCTCATGTCCATCCATCCTTTTTGCTTCAAGCAGCAATTCTTGTTTATTGTTAAGAAGATCTCCCGAAGCAGTCGCCTGCAGAAGTGCACTCAGCATATTGCCAAGCCAAGGTCCTGGACGTTTCTCAAGCGCTTCCGCCACCTCATTGCCTGTAACAGCAAGCTCCGAGAGACTCTTCAGTGGCATTTGTGCGATCCATTCTCTTGCAGTCACCGCTGGGATTCTGTCAGCAGCGGGAAGGGCAGCTGCTGGCAGGATCGCCAGCAGTGAGAGCCACCCTTCGGCGGCTTCCACGCCGAAGGTCAGCACAGCGGCGATCCAGCGCCGCCGCATTAGATCCGTGCCGCCCGGTTCCCCCGGCGGCACTGCCTCCAGGGCAGCGGTCCAAGCTTCGCGGACCCGTAGCACCTGGACGACGCTGGTACGCGTCGTCCCAGAGAACGTCCATGCCCGCAGCAGCTCATCGGCCTTCTGGGCCGACTGCTTCAGGGCATGGAGGAGAAGCGCCCACCGCAGATGGGCGCTCTCCAGTTCCCCTATCCCGGCCGTTAAGGCGGCAGCAGCCGCCAGATCGGTTCCGGTCCAGGGGAACGGGGCTTTGCCGCGCGCTAGCAGCTCGCAGCGCGCTAGCATAGCAAGGCCGCGCCGAGGATGCGGCCCCTCTACGATGCGGTCCAGCTCCGTGCGGACACGCTCCACAGCAATATGCGCCAGCTTATCTCGCTGGCGCAGTAGCCCCCTCCACGTATTCTTAGCGATGGAGAAATCTAACACCGATGCGAAACGAACGCAGCGAAGCATGCGAAGCGCATCCTCATCGAACCGTTCCTCTGCATCACCCACACAGCGGATCATACGGAGAGCTAGATCCTTCTCACCTTCGAAAGGATCAATCAAATCTCCACCCAGCCCACAGCATATCGCGTTAATCGTAAAATCACGACGGCGAAGATCTTCCTTCACATCGCTAACAAATTCAACATGGTCCGGACGGCGATGATCGACATAGCCGCTTTCAGTCCGGTATGTCGTCACCTCAAATCCATGCCCATCCTGAAGCACGGTGACCGTCCCATGTGCTAGCCCTGTCGGAATACTGCGTGCGAAGATGGCTATCACTTCCTCAGGCACTGCTGAAGTTGTAATATCCATATCATGCACTGGCCTACCCAATAGCTCATCGCGAATGCAACCTCCGACCCAAAAAGCCTCATGGCCGTTTTGAGTTAGCTCAGAAATTACATCTTCCGCCGCAAGAGCCATAGCTGATGGCGCCATTTTCCATTTCATTACGAACTCCTTACCCCCTGACTGTATCCAGTCTAGGTACCTTGCGCCCGAGCACACGGTAATATATATCCTCATACTGACTTGTAATCGAATCCTTACAGAAATCTTTGCAGGCCGTTTCCAGACAAGCTTGTCTGAACTGCTCCACCATGCGATCATCCGATAGGAGTTTGATTGCATAGTTCGCCATAGTTTCTGTATCACNNGCCATGTTCTATGAGCTCCGGAATGCCTCCGGTTTGGGAACCTATAGTCGGAACGCCACAGGCCATCGCTTCCAGGGCGACCAGACCAAAGCTTTCCTTCTCAGAAGGTAATAGAAGAAGATCAGCCAACGATATAACTTGAGCAATCTCATCCTGTCTTCCTAAGAAGCGGACTTTATCATCCAGACCCATTTCACTTATCTTAGCTTGAATCTTAGGAAGATCTGGCCCTTCGCCAACAAGCAAAAGGCGTGANNTGCGGAAGTTACTGATGTGCATCAAGATCTTCTCCTCAGGAGAAGCAAAATCTTCTCGCAGATTCGATACATCCCGCGGATAATAGACACGATGATCAACGAAGTTATAAGTGAGGTCGATCCCGCGCGTAATATCCAGCACTTCTCGTGTTTCTCTGATGAGATCCTTCGATACGGCTGTTACGGCATCACTTTCATTAATTCCAAGACGGATTAGATCTTTTAGCGATTCATCCTGTCCAAGAACCGTAATATCAGTGCCATGCAAAGTCGTTACAACTTTTATATCATTACCAAGCATCTGCTTAGCAAGGAAAGCACAAACAGCATGCGGAACGGCGTAATGAACATGAAGCAAATCCAAATTCTGCATTTTGGCAACCTGAGCCATCTTCGTAGCGAGCGCTAAATCATAAGGAGGATATTTGAATACATAATAATCATTAACCTCTACCTCATGGTAAAATATATTTTTCTGGAATTTCCCTAACCGAAACGGAATGCTGTGTGTAATAAAATGAACTTCATGTCCCTTCTCGGCCAAGAGTTTTCCTAATTCAGTCGCTACTACGCCTGAGCCGCCAAGAGACGGATAACAAGTGATGCCTATTTTCAAACGATCCATATTCCGTCCCCTTCTATACCTTATATAGTCTGATCCCCTGCAGTGAACAGATCTACTGCATAAGGAACTTTTGTTGCAAACCCTTCCGCATAGGGAATGAGTCTCCGCTGTCCAAGCAACATGTCTCTGGAACGAACACGTTCAATGTAACCTTCTGTTAGCGGTGTGGATACAGCATCGGCACCGAGCGGCATGGTGAACTGGGAACGATAGCAGGACAACGCCTGCTCCTTCAGCCCATATTGTTTAGTTACATCTACAATAAGATCCGTACGTCCTAGATCATTTATAAAATAAAAAAACAGCTGTGGAGCCGGAACTGCCGGCTTGTCCGGCATATATTTACGTAGTTTGGCATTAAACACAGCTTCTTCTACCAGCTTACTGCACGCAATATGATCCGGATGACGATCTTCCCAATAAGGAGCAAAAACAATCGCAGGAGCAAACCGGCGAATTTCTGCTGTCACAGCGGCCACATGCTCTTCTGTTATAAACAGCCCTCTGTCAGATAAACCCAAATTCGTCCGCACTGACACGCCAAGAAGATCAGCAGCTTGCTGTGCCTCTTCCTTGCGTAGCTCTACAGTACCGTTCGAGGACATTTCCGCAGCTGTTAAATCGCACAGACCTACTTTTAGTCCTGCAGCGGTATGCTTCGCAATCGTACCTGCCATTCCGATCTCCGCGTCATCCGCATGAGCCCCAAATACAAGAATATNNTTCATCAACACCTGGTTTGTATTTATGGACGAGTTCACGCCAAGCAAAGTCACCACGATCAATCGCCTTCACAAGCACCTCAGCTGTTGCGATATTCGTAGCTACAGGTATACCGTATACATCACATAGACGAAGTAAAGCTGTAATATCTGGTTCATGTGGCTGTGCCATTAATGGGTCGCGCAAGAAAATAATAAGATCCAATTCATCCTGGGCTACCATTGCCCCAATTTGCTGATCTCCACCTAATGGTCCTGACATATAACGATGGATTTTCAAGCTAGTCACATCCATGATCCGTTGGCCTGTAGTCCCCGTAGAAAACAATTCATGACCTACAAATACATGCTCATAAGCTAATACAAAATTTACGATTTCATCTTTTTTACGATCATGTGCAATAAATGCGATCTTTAACATGGTGTTCTCCCCTGTCTATTCTATAAAGTGCTCAAATCCATAGATCAAGCCAGTATATCCCATAACCTTTTGAATACCCATCTTAACGCCTGGCATATAGCCTGCTCGCTCATAAGAATCATGCCGGATTTTTAAGGATTGTCCGAACCCACCAAAAATCACTTCTTCTTGGGCAAACACACCAGGAAGACGGACACTATGTATCCGGAATCCGTTATAATAACCCCCACGGGAACCCTCAATCGTTTCTTCTTCTTTAGGGTTTCCTTGACGAAGCTCTTCCCGTACTTCTGAAATCATCTCTGCTGTTTTAACTGCAGTTCCGGATGGAGCATCCAGTTTTTGGTCACCATGATATTCGATAATCTCCAGATGTGGAAAGTATTTTGAAGCTTGAGCCGCAAATCTCATCAACAGAATAGCCCCTATGGAGAAGTTCGGAGCAATAAGTCCACCTATCCCCTGGTCTTGACACTGCTTGTCCAGTTCCACAATTTGCTCCGGTGTGAATCCGGTTGTACCAATAACCGGACGCACTCCATATTTAATGGCTAGCACTGTATTCATATACGCTGATTGCGGTGTAGTGAAATCGACCACAACATCTCCGTTGCTTCCCGCGAGGGCAGCCTCAAGATCTGAAGTTACAATAACTCCTGAGTCTTCGAGACCTACTAGACGGCCTGCGTCAATATCCATTTTTGAACGATCTACCGCAGCCGCTAGCTCCAACTCTTCGTCCTGCAGCACAAGTTTAACAACCTCTTTNNCCGGATACGATAACTCTGATCTTGTTGCTCATATCTTTTCATCCTCGCTTTCACTAGTTATATAGTTACTGCATATACGATTGTATGGATTTCTGAAGGTCTGCCATCAATTCTCGCAAACCAGAATCATCCGGATGTAAAGAAATCACTTCTTTCAAGGCGGCCATAGCCTGCATATGTTCATTCACCCGACTATGTGCGATGGCAAGCCATACATAAGCATCCCCATATAATGGATCAAGGGTGATGGCCTCTTTAAGTAGCGTAATCGGATGATACGGGTTACGAGTTTTGTTATCTTCATCTTCTATCAACCGCTTAGCTTCCTGTACATGCATCATAGCTTGAAGATGCTGTAGATGTAGACTATACTCAGGTTTGCTGCCATCTAACTTCATAGCCGCCTGAGCATGAACTAAAGCTTTATCTAGCATACCACTGCGGGCATACGTTATGGAACAACGATATCTGACTTCAGCATCAGCCGGACTTGCTGCAATCGCGGCTTCAAAGCAAACAATAGCTTCTGCAAAGTCACTACGCAATATAGAGCGATAGGCTTCTCTTACATAATCCCTTTGATCCATATCCTCACCATCCTCACGGCTAAATCCCGTTCGTTTGGTACAGCATATGTTATAGAGGCCTAATCGGTGTCTTTTGGTGTCCAACGACCAGCGTCTCGGGTATTAAACTTATGCATGACCTTATTATGTGCTTCAGTCAGATCAATCCCAAGAGAATTTGCAAAACAAACAGTAATAAACAAAATATCTCCCAGTTCAAGCTCAATAGAATTGTCTGCTTCATCAGATTTCTTCGGCTTCTCACCGAATTCATGATTGACTTCCCGCGCCAACTCTCCGACTTCCTCGGACATGCGGGCTAACATAGACAGCGGACTGAAGTATCCTTCTTTAAATTGCGATATATAAGCGTCTACTTCACGCTGAATGTCACCAAGACTTTTGTCCATAAAATGTATCTTTGCCCCCTCTGTATATCTTGCCTTCTGTTTGCCCCTATGTTATCGTAAAGACGTTTTGAAGACAAATCTTTTTTGAATATTTTAACACCTGCAAGAAAAGGTATACTTATTATAGGAAAAGAAAAAACTGCCTTAACAAGGCCTAACGAGGGATTCTATGAATTCAAACAAGGTAATTTCAATCAGCAAAACAGTTGCCCCTATCATGCTCGGAACCGCAGTATATGCATTCGGACTCCTGTATTTCATCATTCCCAGTCAACTAATGGAAGGCGGCGTAACGGGAATCACACTGCTGCTTAATTATGCCTTTGACATTCCAATCTTTTTAACAACACTGCTAATCAATCTCCCATTGTTTCTGCTCGGTTGGAAAGTCCTAGGCGGCCACCAAATTGTATACACAGGGGTAGGAATCGGATCTTTGTCCCTTTTCTTGTGGATCTTCGAAAGATTGATCTCTGCTGGATGGATTGTCCCTTTCAGTACCGAACATGACTTTATTCTTGCTGCGCTATACGCAGGGGTAACCCTTGGAACCGGGCTTGGGATTGTATTCCGTTTTGGTGGCACTACAGGTGGCGTAGACATTGTGGCAAGAATTCTGGGACGGAATTTCGGCTGGAGCATGGGGCAGATTATTCTGGCCATCGACATTTTCATTATCGGCTCTTCCATCTTCTATATTCCCAAAGAAAAAATTCTATACACACTCGTTGCAGTGTTTATCGCATCGCGTGTCATTGATTTTATCCAGGAAGGTGCTTATGCCGCCAAAGCTTTTACAATCATTAGTGATGAGGCACCTCAAATTGCTGATCTAATAACTGCTGAACTAGAACGAGGGGTAACACTCATCCCCGCAATCGGTGCGTATTCTAAGCAAGCCAAACATATGGTGTATTGTGTAGTTTCAAGGCAGGAAATTCGCCGTCTTAGTTTACTGG
>DOJM01000597.1:459-1349 GCA_003529225.1 Paenibacillus sp. | reverse complement strand
GCTAATACAGCGATAATAAAGCCTGCGGCTAGTCCTCCCCAAATCCCAAATTCTTGTGAGGCCAGGGGTACTGACAAAGCCGGCTCATCTTTCTCTTTTCCGAACATTACCCGCACCGTATCCTGACCATAAGATACAATTTCAAGCAACCGGGCCCGTTCGATTTTTTGTGAGGAAGAAGGAATACCTGCGGCGTAAGAGAGCCAAGAATCAAAAGCATTTACAACTTCAGGTTTCCGGGAGACGATCACCGCTGGCCTGATATTTTCGTACCTGCCCTGTAGCCTCTCTACAGCCGTTTTCCATCCCGCCAGATCATTTGTAGCACCACTTTGCTCCATCGCATTTAAATCCTCGCGGATTAGCTTATAATACTGAAGCCAAATGGGCTGTCCGGGTTGATTCAGACTGTTGGCAGCTAATCGTAACCTGGTAGCTGTAGCTTCCAATTGCTGCTGGGATACTTTTGCACTTGCCACAGCAGACTTCAGGTCCATAATGACCCCTGACAAAGCATTAATGCCCTCTACAGAGGTCATTCCTTCAAAAGAAGAGGACACTATGATCCTAGAGATCTCTTCGGTCTCTTGTCGGACCTTCATCACATCCCCTTCCAAGNNAAGACATACCCATACAATGCCTCAGCGGCTTGTTCTAGCTGCTGTGCTCCAGTCTTTCCGCTTATCACTGTCAAACCGTTGCCCGAACTAACGTCGGCGCTTTGCTTCGAAACCTTGCCAGAACCTTCACCAGCATTCCCTTGCGCTGCTGAAGCTTTTTCAACATTCATGCTGGTCAGTAACCAGCAAAATACTAGAATAACCAACACATAATATCTCCCTCGGAGCATGAGACATCCCCCTCCTACCTAAGAAGAAACGACGTTGTCG
>DOJM01000597.1:0-236 GCA_003529225.1 Paenibacillus sp. | reverse complement strand
CATCGTTCAGTACAGAAGGTAACCATGGGTATATTCCATAGGAATAGTCCAGCATATCGTTAGCAAGGGTCCAGAACAGCGCTAGCGGAATCATTTTGCGGAAAGAAAAGAATCGTGCATAGATCAAAGCTTCTACCGCCATCCCCAAATGAGAGACCACCAGCATCCAGTCTTTCCAGACTAGAATATCTCCTTGATAACCTCCAGCAAAAATCATACTTACTGCCCAAATCCCA
>DOJM01000596.1:5534-7146 GCA_003529225.1 Paenibacillus sp. | reverse complement strand
TATGAACTGCTTCGTAGTCATCTTCACTCTAGTGGAGAAGGTCGTCTGCTACAGGCATCTGGTATGCTAGGCTGGAAACATAGTGCAGTAGGGATGTACAGTATGGTTCGTGAAGCTGGTGTGGATTTGGAGAAGCTTGAGCTGCACGGAAATGGCAGATCGGTGGAAGTAGTGGATCTAGACAAGGCTATTCTTTATGAAAAAGATACCTTACCGCATATTCAAGGCTTTGGAAGCTGGGATACTGTGCTGTATAGAAGAGGTTTTAGTGGAGTGGTGAATAATTTTCTTAGCAACATAAATACACCGGAGCTATGCAGCATTGCTGCTTCAGCGGTACTGTCTAGTCATATGCTGGCGGCAGAGCTTGCTGAATGAGGTCTCTGAGAAAGGAGAAGAATATATGGAGGATAACCGTAAATTAGTGGAGGAACAGATCATCGAAANNCTATAAGCGCGAAGAAGAGATGATGATTCTTGTATTCGCGCAGTGGTGTGTAAATAATGGACTCGATCCACATGCTCTATACTTGCAGGCTTATCCGCAGCAGGAAGGGAATGAAGCCTTGCGTCAGGCACTTGCCCTCACGGTTTCCGCGGAGGAAGCGGGGGACATTTCTGATGACACCGTTCTGGGTGTACTTTCGCTTTTTGGAAATGATGACTTGGCACAAATCGTAACTGAAGCGATTGCTCAAAGGGGATCTAAAGGATCTGTGGGGGATTGACATTGGGGATATAATAATAGAGTCAGATGAACTTTTTTTGGTAAACGATGTTCATCACGGTTAAAATGTGTTAATATTATATATACTAACTAATAGTAAGTTTCGCTAGTGAGAGGTGAGAACAATGGAANNTTTCTTAGGCAAACGTTGGAATGGACTTATTATTCAGACATTGATGAGTGGACCGAAGCGGTTTAAAGATATCTCCGGCCTCATTCCTTCAATGAGCGATAAGATGCTGTCCGAGCGGATGAAGGATTTGGAAGGTGAGGGTATCCTGGTTAGGCACGTATACCCAGAAACACCCGTACGTATTGAGTACGAATTAACAGACAAAGGCCGTGCGTTGCAGCCTGTTATGCAGCAGATTCAGTCTTGGGCTGAGAGCTGGGTAGACTAAAATTCACAGTAATGTTGTGGCCCTTTTTCCGGAATGGTGGAAAAGGGGTTTTTTAATTTCTAAATATTAGACAGTGACAGTTTTGTTCCAATCCTTTATGCTTGAAAAAAACTTGCACAGTTTAAAAATAANNGAACATTGTATGATCCTTGAATGGAAACGCTCGCGTATTGGTTTTTGCTCAAATCTACTCAGCTGGAGTACTGGCATAGCAAAACTATTAGGAGGCGAGGGAGATGAAGACGAAGACGACCCTGTTTTCCCGGGAAATAACGTATGGAAAAAAGGATGTTGCTGAGCTAGAGAACGCTTCTATCAAAGTACAGCTCATCTATGATAAGACGTTGTTCATGCTGCATAACCATCTTCCTGATTCCTTATGGGATGCGTGGATTGGCGTGCCTTACAGCATTATCTCTTCACTCTACAAAGGAAACAATGATAGTGGAACTATTTTTCAAAAATGGATTCAAAGTCCGACCGG
>DOJM01000596.1:5068-5528 GCA_003529225.1 Paenibacillus sp. | reverse complement strand
TGCGGCGAATCATGAGCGACGATATAAGTTTCATAACGGCATTCGCCAGAGTATGGTGCTTCAAGCCTTAATTTGGTCTATGTACGAGAATACCGTATTATTCAGACCTTTTTTAGGTGACGAGCCTTTTTTTGACGATGATGATTTGCATACGATATCCTCTTATTTCGTTCCAACTTATCTTAATGAGTTCCACCTTATCGAGCGGTCTAAGCCATGTAAAGAATACAAAGATCAGAATATACGAGTCTTTCAGGAATGGATTTCCGCACCTGATCTTGTTCTTAAATGGAATGGTGGCTTGACGGAAGGCAGATGGATGACTGGTGTTTATATGGATCACTCTCGCTTTGCCGGTTTGGGGCCTTATTTGAAGGATTCAAAGGGACAGCGGACGTATATGCAGGCTTATGTGCAATAAAGTGAGTTGAAAAGTACCTTTGTAGGCAAAGGTGCTTTT
>DOJM01000596.1:2479-5052 GCA_003529225.1 Paenibacillus sp. | reverse complement strand
CAATTTCGTTCAAAAATAAGATACAATTTCCGTGCGTACAATCACAAGTCAAAGTTCCTTTCAGGGTTAAGGTGAACAGGTGGATAAGATTTATCAGAACCTAATCCCATAACTCAAGGAGGAGCTATAATGGAAACTAAACAACTTAATGATAGTATTTCGGATTCGAAGCAAGCACAATCGGTACAGGCTGGGTTTACCCCAGATGCACTGGTGCGGGATATTGTATTGCAGTTCCCAAAAGCAGCAGATTATTTCAAAGCAAAACGGATTGATTTCTGTTGCGGTGGAGCTAAACCTCTTGCTGAAGCAGCTGCTGAGCGTGGTCTAAATCACGAGATAATCATCGGTGATCTAAACAAGCTGTTCGAAGAGTATCCAGTACCCCAAGAGGAAATCGCTTGGAATACTGCACCTTCAGAAGAGTTAATTGACCATATTATTAACAAACATCACCGTTATCTTCGTGAAGAGCTACCCCTCATTAGCCAAAATGTAACTAAGGTGTATCGAGTGCATGGCGGGGATTCTCCCCATTTGGTGGAGTTATATAACTTGTTCAACACACTTAAGGAAGATTTGCTTGAGCATACGGCAAAAGAAGAAGAAGATGAATTTCCTAAGCTGCTGACATACGCTGCTAATCCTAGTGAAGAAGGCCTGACATCGCTCCGCGAGTCATTGTCTGAGCTGGAGAGTGAGCATGATGGTGCGGGCGATATTTTGAGAAAAATGCGTAGTATTACAGATGATTTCACTCCACCGGCGCATGCTTGCACGACCTATCGATTGACATATGCCCGGCTGGAAGAACTGGAGAGTATGACTTTTGAACACGTACATTTGGAGAATAATATATTGTTCCCTAGATTTCAGTGAAGATGAAAAGTGTTCTAAAGAGTCCCTTAGGGGGCTTTTTTTATAGGGAATTATAGAATGTCAAGAAATGTGGATAACTCCGTTGAAAAGGTAAAAGAAATGATCGTGAAAAATATGGGTAAGATCGATTGATGGATGGATGGCCGGTCGGCCGGTGGAAGGATGCTTAAACGCGTACTACAAGATGACGCCGAATGAGCAAAAAGAGGGGGATAAATCCCCCAGAATATGTGAAATGACGATATTTTAGATGAAATCGTTCCTTTCAAAAAGGTTAGCTTTCAAAGATTCTTGCATAATTTTTAATATCATTGGGGAGATAATTAAAGATACTGAGAAGTTAACTTGTTATTACTTATTTGAGAACATGGCTTGTTTAAGTTATCCTTAAAAAGACAGTATACATTACTTTACAAGCCTGAGACGCTATGTGGTCATTAGGCGGGACAAGGCGGTGCCAGGATGCCCATACGATCTTTGTGGAAATTGATGCTAGGAATAGTCATCGTATTCATAATAGGTGGATGCTCTACTAACAATGACGGCAATAGTAATGCTAATAATGGTGTGGCAGGATCAGAGGGACCGACAATATCTATAAGGGTTGGAGATAATGAACTGCTTACTAAACCATCGGATAGGTTACTTAGTGGGAGTTATAGAAATGGAATATCGATCATGGAGCTACTGAAAGGTAGTAATATTGCCACATTTGCTGAGGATAACTCAAGCATTCTTTCGGTAAAGGATTTTTCGCTAGAGACGGGGATGGTTTGGGAGCTTCAGATGGGCGGTCAAATCATTGGGAATAAGGATTGGAATAATACTGTAGGATNNGAAGGACCATAAAGCACCACTTCAAACTGTAATGCTGACCTTGAACGGTGGAAGTGTAGAAGTAGACTTGCATCAAACGTATATTATGTTATTTAAAGAGGATTTAACTGTAAGAGATTTGCTCAAAAGCTGTAGTAAGGTACATTTGGCCGATGATAATAAAAAGGTGCTTTCCGTCAACGATTATACCCCTCTTAGTAATGAAGAATGGAAGTTGAAGGTGAACGGAAAACAACTACTCGATGATGGAATGGATATGAAGCTCAGGGCTCAAGATGAATTGGAGATTTTATTGACTTTACGCTAAAAAATCGTACATTAAGCCAGATCAACGGTTGTTCAGAATCGTTGATCTGGCTTTTTATGTGGAAAAGATATCTAATAATCATCAACACACTAAACTGTGAAAATATTCACAATTAATGTGACTGCAATCACAGTGTCTACTTGAATTCGAACCGTATAATTCCAATATGAAGAAGAGTAATTGACGCGAACTTAATCAAGAACCCTTAAGCTTGAGGAGGCACCTAACCATGGCAGAGAAGAGAGAAAAATTAGTATTAGTCGGCAACGGTATGGCAGGCATAGGTACGATAGAGCAGATTTTGAAGCTGGGTGGAGCTTATGACATCACGGTTTTTGGAAGTGAACCTCATCCCAATTACAATCGGATCATGTTGTCCTATGTTCTTGAAGGTAGCAAGACCCTTAATGATATTATTCTAAATGACTGGAATTGGTATGAAGACAATAATATAACTTTACACACAGGAACAACCGTGACACAAATTGATGAAGGCTCGAAGCAAGTGGTTACGGATAACGGGATGATAGTGCCCTATGACAAAGTGATT
>DOJM01000596.1:0-2442 GCA_003529225.1 Paenibacillus sp. | reverse complement strand
CAGTGATAAAGAGGGCGTGGTTGGGTTCCGAGATATTGCAGATTGTGATGCAATGCTGGCTGCAGCTAAACAATACAACAAAGCGGCAGTAATCGGCGGGGGCTTACTTGGATTGGAAGCGGCAAAAGGTCTTGTGAACCTAGGCATGGACGTAACCGTAGTTCATTTGATGGAAGACCTGATGGAACGTCAGCTGGATCGGAATGCCTCCTCGATGCTGCAAGCTGAGCTTGAGCGTCAAGGTGTGAAATTTGCTATGGGTAAACAAACGGTAGAATTAACCGGGGAACAGAGAGTTAGTGGATTACGTTTTAGTGATGACAGTAAGCTTGAGGCAGATTTTGTGGTAATGGCTGTTGGAATCAAACCGAACGTGACGTTGGCAAAAGAAAGCGGGATCACCGTAAATCGTGGGATCGTGGTAGATGATTATTTGCAAACCTCGATGCAAAATGTATATTCCATCGGCGAATGTGCCGAGCATCGCGGTGTGTGTTACGGACTGGTGGCTCCACTATTTGAACAAGGGATGGTTCTAGCTAAATATTTATGTGGTAGTGAGACCAAGCCTTATGAAGGTTCGATTGTTTCCACGAAGCTCAAAATTTCTGGTGTGGATGTATTTTCTGCAGGTGAGTTTTTGGATTCTCCTGAACACACTGTGATCTCAAGCAAAGATGAATGGAAGAGAACTTATAAGAAAATTCTGCTCAAAAATAATGTGATTGTCGGCGCGGTCCTGTTTGGTGATGTGACCGAATCCGCAAATCTGCAAAAGTTAGTTAAACAAGGATCGGTGATGACCGATGAGATTTATACGGAGGTTATGGGCACGGGCTGCTGCGGAAGCGGAGCTAAGAAGGGCACATCCGTAGAAGCAATGGCGGACGAAGAAATTGTCTGCGGTTGTAATGGTGTAACTAAAAAAGCGATCGTAGATGCTGTTACTGAACATGGTTTTACTACTGTGGATGAGATCAAAGCATGCACTGGAGCTACTCGCTCTTGCGGTGGTTGTAAACCCGTAGTAGAACAAATCCTGCAATTTGTCTTAGGTGACAGTTTCCAGCAAGCTGCCAAGCAAGGTATTTGTAGCTGCACAACGCTTAGCCGTGATGAAATTGTGGCTGAAATCACAGCTAAAGGTCTTAAAACTACNNTTATCTAGGGATGATGAACCCTGATACCCATCAAGATGAGAAAGAATCCCGATTTGTAAATGAAAGAATGGGTGCCAATATTCAAAAAGATGGAACCTATACCGTTATTCCACGCATGTACGGTGGGGTAACAACGCCGGAGGATTTGAAGAAAATCGCTGATGTCTCCCTTAAATATGATGTGAAAGTTGTGAAGGTGACTGGTGGGCAACGCCTGGATCTGATTGGTGTGAAAAAAGAGGATCTGCCGAAAGTATGGGAAGAGCTCGATATGCCATCAGGTTATGGTTATGCCAAATCCCTGCGTACGGTTAAGACTTGTGTGGGCTCGCAATTCTGCCGTTTCGGTACACAGGATTCGCTGGGAATGGGCGCGCTCATAGAACGTAAGTATGAACGTCTTGATTTTCCTGCCAAGTTTAAAATAGCTGTCAACGGCTGCCCACGTAACTGTGCGGAGTCCTGCACGAAAGATATTGGCATTGTCGGTAATGATGGTGGCTGGGAAGTGTTTATCGGTGGTAACGGTGGAATCAAGCCACGGATCGCGGACTCCTTCTGCAAAATTAAGACCGATGAAGAGTTGATCGAAGTGTGCTCCGCTGTGATGCAATATTACCGTGAGACCGGCAATTATTTGGAGAGAACCTCCGAGTGGGTTGAACGTATGGGACTTCAGCAGATTCAAATGGTCATTTTGAATAATGAAGATAACCGCAAAGAGCTGGCAGCACGGATTGACTTTGCTCTAACTCAGGTTACGGATCCTTGGAAAAAAATACTCAATGACAGCAGCACTCGTACTGCACTATTTGAAGAAACAAGAGTCTAGAGGATATAACGCACACAGAAGGGGAGAGACCAATGAATAAGACAACACAAACGTATGCGATAGGATCAGCNNNCTGGCACTATTTCGTACCTCTGACGGAGCGATCTATGCGCTGGAGAATCGGAGCCCTCATCCAAAAGGGGGTCCGCTTGCTGAAGGGATCGTTTCGGGTCACTATCTTTATGATCCACTGTATGATTGGAAAATAGATCTTCGTACGGGTGAAGTACAGGCACCGGATCAAGGTAACGTTGTGACTTATCCAGTCACTCTGGACGGAGAGAAAGTTACAGTGAGCGTGTAGACACCGAAGCTTGTAGTAATAGATTTAATAGAAAACGGTGGGGTGGAGTGTTATGTTTACTCAAAGTGTGGAGAACATTGTCGAGGCGGCAGTCAGTAAGCGGGACAAAATGAATGAAAGCTTACCAAGATATTTTCTAGCAGCCC
>DOJM01000162.1:4016-6488 GCA_003529225.1 Paenibacillus sp. | reverse complement strand
ATTCCTGTGTTATCTATAAAAATTGTAGTGAATTCCTTCGTTGCAGCAAAATTTATTACAGTTCTCATTTTAAACCAAAAGCAGTTTTTTAACAAAAGAGATCGCTTCGTGTTTCGGTGGAAATAAAGTATTAGACTGGATTCGTTGCATTAATGCGATTTTTAAATTGAAGAATTTCAACAAATCTTTTGCATTTCTCCAGTCCATGCGTTACTATTTTTATATTGACAAATTTGCAGGTCTAAATAAGGAGGTTATACGCTATGTGCCCCCGTACCAAAGAACAAAATGAGCTTATACGCATACAGCGCAAAGAACAGATCCTGGACGGCGCCGCGCGCTCCTACTTTCGCACGGGCGGCAGCTTTGATATTCGCGACGTCGCCCGTGAGGCAGGGCTTGGTTACGGCACAGTATACCATTATTACCCCAACCGGCATTTATTAATAGAAGATGTGTTAGAAAGCGGCTTCGAGCGATGTGAGCAAGTTATCGCAAAATGGGCGAATATCAGCGGCAGCCCACCGGATGAATGGCAGTTGTTGATGTATTGTAAAACGCTGCTCCAGCTGTGGCAGTCGGACGCCCGCGCATATCTCGTCTACAAAATGGCGGCGGAACATTATGCAGGCTTGCCTGAAAGGGATCGACACCACGCCAAAAGAAAATTTATGGAACGCCTGTACGTTCCAATCCAATCGATCGCCCAGTGCGAAGACGACAGCGTCGACCATATGCTTGCCGTGCTGGTCGGTTGCTGTGGGCTGCACTACTATGCGGGCAATTCCGATCTGAACGTCGATCGAATCGCCCGACTCGCTATCCAAGCTATTACGAAGGGGTCCTGATACGAACATGGTCATTTTAAAAAGCAAGCATGAAATTGAGGCCATCCGCAAGGCATGCCAAGTGGTGGCTGAATGTCATCGTACAATCGCCCCGCTTATCAAACCGGGTATTACCACCAACGAGATTGAGCGCATATTCGAGGACATNNACGCATGGTTTCCCTAGCAATAAGCCACTTGAGGAAGGCGATATCGTGACGATCGACACGGTCGCTGAGCTCGATGGCTGGCTCGGCGATTCGGCCTGGAGTTATGCGGTCGGGCAGATCTCGCCGACGGCCGAGAAGTTGATGCGTGTTACGAAGGAATGTCTTGACCTGGGCATCAAGCAGGCTCAGCCCGGCAATCGACTCGGCGACGTGACGAGCGCGATTCAGCGGCATGCGGAATCACACGGTTTCGGCGTCGTGCGCGACCTTCTCGCCCATGGCATCGGCCGGGACCTGCACGAGGAGCCGACTTATATGCATGTCGGCAAGCCTGGAAAAGGCCCCCGTATCAAGGAAGGTATGGTATTCACGATTGAGCCCATGATCACCGAAGGTACCTACTTCATGACAATCGATCCGGACGGCTGGACCGCACGGACGATGGACAACAAGCTCGCCGCCCAATACGAGCATACGATCGCCATCACGTCTGAAGGTCCACAAATTTTGACCGCGCAATAGAAAAAATTAGAGGTCCACCAACGAAATGGTCGGCTTCTTTTTTTCGTATTCGGCATAGCATCTTCTTTATTCGTACAGGTGATTCCTTTATAGAAGCATTGACGTATTTCCGGCAAAGACGCAATAATGGTGGCAAAGACATACATATTGAGCAGGAGAAAGTTGATAGAGGGAGTGTAAATATGCTTGAAAAATACGGCCACGGCGGTGATTTGCTAACAGCTGCTGAACTTTATGAGGAGGCTGGTGGCACATTTCTTGATTTCAGTGCAAACATCAATCCTCTCGGGCCTCCGCCAGCCATCGTAGAGCTACTTAGAACAGCATTGTCTACGGTGGTTGCCTACCCTGACCCTGGACATCGACGCTTCAAAAGTCTGCTGGCAGAGGACCTTGGTATACATAGTAGTTGGTTGACAGTAGGCAACGGAGCCGCAGAATCTATGGCATTGTTGCTTCTTGCGATTGCTCCGCAAAAGGTAGGTATCGTAGAACCTTGTTTCTCTGAGTACAGGCAGCTATCTGTGCAATTCGGCGCAGAAGTATTATCTGTTCAGGGGACAAGGGAACAGCACTTCCGGGCTGGAGTGAACGAGATTGCCGGGCTGCTGGAGAAGGTTGAGCTGCTGTTCCTTGGACAGCCGAACAACCCCAATGGCGTTCAGTATACTGTGGATGAACTGCGATTGTTAGCGCAGAAGGCAGAGAGCTGCGGAACTTATTTCGCTGTGGATGAAGCTTTTATTGATTTTATTCCAGAAGCTGAACGGAATACGCTGCTGCCGGAGCTGGATCAGTTCCCGCATACGATATTGGTGCGGTCGATGACGAAATTTTATGCGATTCCCGGATTGCGTCTCGGGTTTGCCATTTCGCATCCGGAGCTGGCAAAGGCGATGACCGGAAAGCAGGTTACCTGGAGCGTGAATGGTTTGGCGCTGCTGGCGGGCGAA
>DOJM01000162.1:2939-3913 GCA_003529225.1 Paenibacillus sp. | reverse complement strand
CTCTAGGGGAAGAGCATATCCGGGTTGCTGTGAAGGGACATGAGGATAATGTCCGGCTGCTGATACGGATAGGGGAAATTCTGGCGGATATGTGACCTGTGTAGTGTAGGGGCCGAAAGTTTACTGCTTTATCGATTCATGTTGCGCAGATAGTTGGGAGTAGGGAAGATAGTCATTTGCTGCTGAAATAGAGAATTAGGTAGTTTCTAAGTGAGGCGGTTTGGGAGAGAAGGAGCGACCGCGAAGCTGGTTGGATTAATGGATAAAAGTAATGTGCTGTGGAAGGAGCAGGATCGAGATATGGTGCANNGATTCCATTTAACCTCGCAGGAGGCGTAAAAGAGTACCATTCGGCCATCTGGCCAGGGCTTACTTTACAGTGGAAGGGAAACCATCTGCTATTAGAGCTGCCTGCTGAAGCAGATGGTTTATCGAGTGCGTTCTATGGTGGAGGAATGAATCGGCTAGAGCGGGCTGTCAATTTATATGTTGACCGCAATTATGAATGTAGTGATCCTGTTCAGGATATGGAGAATAAGCTGTGTGATTGGGGGTATTCATTGTCTGGCTGTGCCGGTCTGATGACGGCTGTACCGCTTGAGCATGCAGCGGTAGCTGAGGAGGATACTGGCTCAGCGGGGATTTTTGTTTGCGTTACAGCCGCCGCAGGAAATGCTGCACGCGCAGGAGTGGAACGCAATGTATTGGCTGTTTATCGGCCGGGTACGATTAACATCATGCTCTGCATTGATGGCTGCCTGACACCGGCGGCCATNNGCCAAAGCTGCTGCTCTGGCCGATCTCGGGATTACCGATCCCGAGAATGGCCTGATCGCAACCGGAACAACTACGGATGCGATAGTGCTCGCTGTGAGCCAAAGTGGGCGATACAAGGCAGAGCATGTTTACGCCGGAACCGCTACCGACCTTGGAGGCGCTATCGGGCGGCTTGTATATAGCGCTGTGACGGGTAG
>DOJM01000162.1:1894-2788 GCA_003529225.1 Paenibacillus sp. | reverse complement strand
AAAGTAATCACGGCTCTGGAGCGGGTGATCCGCCGGTTATGGTCCAGACCGCAAAGCCTGCAGAGAGCAGGAGTTTTACTTCCGCTGTGTGTGGCGGGCGGTGCTTGGGCACTGACAGCCATCCTATTATGGCTACTGTCGTTCATCTCACCTTGGCTCGTCTGGATAGCCGAGGCTTGGTTGATTTCGACGACGATTGCCTCTAAGGGACTGAAGGATGCAGGGATGGCGGTGTACGTGGAACTCCATAAAGGCGATATTCCTGCTGCTCGCAAGGCACTGGGCATGATCGTGGGGCGTGATACGACTTCGCTAGATTCCCCGGAAATTGTGCGCGGCACGGNNGTGGGATATAAGAATGATAAATACCGAGATCTCGGCTGGACATCCGCTCGGCTCGATGATGTCGCCAACTTCATTCCGGCGCGGATAACGGCATTGCTCTTGGCACTGTGTGCATGGCTGCTTCGTCTGGATTGGCGCAATTGTCTGCAGATGGTGAAGCGGGATGCACGACTTCATCCAAGCCCGAATAGCGGCTATCCAGAATCTGCTGTTGCAGGCGCACTTGGTATTCGTCTCGGAGGAGAAAACGTCTATCATGGTGTCGCTTCTTTCCGGGCCTATATGGGGGATCCGGTACGACCGATGGAGCCGGACGATATTATTCAGACTTCGCGGATGATGATGCTCTCCTCTTCAATTTTTGTAGGCTTATGCGCGGTTGTGGCATGGATATGGGTCGGGGGCTAATGCTAGACATGGCGTTTCCTTCTATAGAGCTAGAATTAGTACTTGTTCGCCACGGGCAAACTCAGTGGAATGCTGAGCATCGTTACTTAGGACATACGGATCTCCCATTGCTATCTAGTGCAGTAGAGCAGCTATCTCAGA
>DOJM01000162.1:1497-1847 GCA_003529225.1 Paenibacillus sp. | reverse complement strand
TGAAGTATCGAATGATTTTTGGTGTGTATTTTGCAGCGATTTACTTAGATGTCGAGAGACTCTAGCTTACATTTCACCTTCTTTAGAGAAGGTGGCTGTCTACGATCAGCGCCTGCGTGAAATGAATTTTGGTGCTTTTGAAGGCTGTACTTATGAGGAATTGAAGGATAACTCACTGTATAGAAGCTGGATTGATAATCCTTCCACAGTTACTCCACCGGATGGTGAAACATGGGCGCAGTTTGACGAACGGTTGCGTAGCTTCCTGTCAGATCTGGGGCGAGCGGCTGAGGATACATTTGTGCAGGCTGCAATTAGTGAAAAAAAGGCTGAGGCAATAACAAACAGGT
>DOJM01000162.1:0-1477 GCA_003529225.1 Paenibacillus sp. | reverse complement strand
TACAGCGCAGTTGCACCTTCTCCGGGAACAGCAATGGTACTCAGGCTATTTTGGCAGAACGGGCAATGGTCGGCAGATATTTCGGGACATTGATGAGAAAATCAAATGAAAAAAGGGTTCCACATATTAGCCATACCTAATATGTGGAACCCTTTATGTTTAAACTATCGTTCGCCCTCAGCAGAATAACGTGGTTAATTAGATGTTAGGTAACCATTCCTTATAGTTATCTGCACGTGATTGCAATTCATTATACAACATGCTGGCATGGTAACCGTCGCAAACGGCATGGTGGAATTGCCCCGATATTGGTAATCGTATTTTTTTGTCTTGTTGAAAATATTTTCCTAAAGTAAAGATGGGAAGTAGGTAGGTTCCCTCGTTATACACGTTCAGGTTAAAGCTCGTGAAGCTGACCCACGGAATACTAGAAATAGGGAAGGTGTTCGGTGGTTCGATTGCTTTAGCAATAAATTGTTTCACACTTCCGTACATTTTCATATCATCCAGATAACGGTTATAGAAATCATTAAAATTNNTCATGGAAAATTGTAAAACTAGGTGACATGCTATCCCAATAACCTAATCTACCTTCAGAATCAAAGCATGTGCGGAATTCACTGTGACGGTTTACCACCGCAGTTATCATGTGGATTAGCGCTGGGTACAGCTTAATTCCCTTATGCTTAAGCTCTGACAGTAGAAGGGTAATGTCAATATTTACGGTCATGCTATAGGTGCATCTGACATTGTTTAAATAATGTTCAAAATAGGGTTTTCTACTCCAGTTATCAATGACAATCGGGTTAAAAATCATATAATATGACCTCCTAAAATTATTTCATTTTTCATTTTAGGAGGTCTGCTGGACTGATTTCACCATATCCTTATCACAATCCTTTGAGAAAGTATTTTGTAACGATGAGTATACCATCATCATAGCCGTAATTAAAAATATATTTAATGAATATAGTTACTCAGATAGTAGTAGAGCATTAGTTAAGTGAAAGGGAGATGCTTTATAATGCTGAATGAACAGAGGGTCATCGAAAAATTACTCCAGTAAAAGAGTAACCGAGTCCTTTTAATAGCATGAAAATAATCAAATTTATGAGTCTGTCCTCTCATAGAACCACAGCCGGATTAAAATCCCATGGCTGTGGTTCTTTTTTTAAGCGAGTGATTGTGCCATGATAGTCATGGGGGCGATTGAGAGATGTTTAAGGATTTCAAGCTCATAGCCGGACGGCCGGTGTATATACAAATTAAAGACTATATGAAGCACTTAATCATAAAAGGCGGTCTGCAAGGCAATCAAAAGCTGCCCTCCACACGAGAACTCAGCACACTGCTTAAGGTTAGCCGCAACTCAGTAATCTCTGCTTATACAGAGCTTGAGGATGATGGCTTTGCTTATGCCGTGCAAGGGCAAGGAAGTTATGTTGCAGCTACACCGCCCGGCAGTGAAACGATCTCT
>DOJM01000164.1:432-11750 GCA_003529225.1 Paenibacillus sp. | reverse complement strand
CGTTAGGGGCACTTTCGACGGATATCCGAGGAGTGCTTTTTTTTGGTATAATAAAATAAGAAACGTTTCATTAATATGGAAGAAAGCTGGTAACCTCAATGAGTCCAAATGAGAGTATATATGAGAACCTAGGAGGAGCTGAGGCGCTACATCGATTGGTGGAAGTGTTCTATGCCAAAGTGCAGCTTCATCCGCAGCTGGGTCCGTTATTTCCTGAAGACATTTCTCCTGTTCTGGAGAAGCAGTATCAATTTCTGACGCAGTTTTTTGGCGGTGGCCCACTGTATTCAGAACTACATGGACATCCCATGATGAGAGCTAGACATATGCATATTCCCATTACTCCAGAACGTGCTGAAGAATGGCTGCAGTGTATGGAAGAGGCGCTCGTGGAGACTGGCGTAGAAGAACCGCTACGTTCCTTCGTGCTTAGTCGCCTTGCAGGTCCCGCACATCATTTTGTTAACATGCCCCAGGAATAATAAGGGACAGGTTGATCCTGAAAGGAATGAGAGTACTTGCCAGACTTAATACCCCTATATTCTATTAAGGTCAAATGTTGCAATTGTGAACATGAATTTTCAACCTCTCGCGTACGCCCTAGTCTGAAAAAGGCTATTCGCCGCGATGCTGATTTTTGCGCATATTACAAAAACGAGAATCCGGATTATTATGTTGTACGTGTCTGCCCGAGTTGTGGGTTTGCCTCTACAGAAAATTCAGCGGACAAGCTGACGGAGCTTCAGCAAAAGGCATTTAATGAACAGGTAGGAAAACGATGGAAGAGCCGTGACTTTGGGGAAAAACGAAGCTGGGAAACTGCACTTGAGACCTATAAACTGGCGCTTCTATGCGCTCAAAGTATTAACGATAAGGATCGAATTATTGCAAGTCTGCTTCATCACATTGCTTGGTTGTATCGGTATCAAGGGAATACAGAGCAGGAACAACGCTTTTTGCGCTATTCATTGGATGAATATGTGAAAGTGTACGAAAAAGATGGAATAGCTGGAAATGATGCCCGGCTCATGTATCTTATCGGCGAACTTAACCGGCGCATCGGAGAGTTCTCTATGGCTGTAATGTGGTTCTCCCGCCTGATTAATGATCAGAAGATTATGGATGCTGCGATGATTCGAGCTGCCAGGGAGCAGTGGGTTGTGCTAAGAGAGCAAATGCGCGGCGAAGCTGTAGATATTGATGCCGATGGATTGCCTTCAGGTTCTTAAAGCTTTACGAACAACAAAAAGCGCAGAAGAGAGTAATGCTCTCGTCTGCGCTTTATAAAAATGGTAAGATTGGGATTTAGATGACCTCTATTTATCGGACTGACCGATCGAATAGGAGGTAATCTCCGTCGTTATCTACAACTGTGGGACTGGCGCTGCAACATGGGAAGACAAGTAGTTTTTTCTTGCCGTCACGAACGAGTTGCAATTCTTTTGGCTTCATAGGGAGAAGAACATTCTCCGAGTTGCAGAAAGGGCAGTACTGCACATACATATCGCCTAAAATAATGTCATAAGGCCAGGTATGACTAAAAGGAATCATTGTGAATCCTTCCCAGAAGGAGACTCTTCATTTCCATCCTCAGCTTGCGGTGAATTCTGCTTTTTGGATAGCTCAGCTATTTTTTGTAGCAAAATATGTTGGGGCATATGCATCAAGTGTTCCAGTGGAACGCCTAGTTGCTTGGATAACGTTATGGCTGTTTCCGGTGAAATTTGTAGTGGCTTCATATGGATGCCCTCCTAAAGTTTATCGGCTATGAATGTTCCGGTATCGTTATTCACTTTACCATGGTGTTAAGTCAATTACAAAGAAAACCAAATGAGAGCAAAGGAATGGTGAGAAGAGATGAAACAACCATTATCACTGACTTGGGAACTTGATTCCATATTTCCTGGAGGATCGTCGTCTTCTGAGTTAGAAAGCTTTTTAAAGAATCTTGAGCAAGATATTGCAGCCTTACAGGGTCTGGTGAAGAATGCTGTAGCTCCAACGGATGTTGAGTCTACAAAGACGCTGGATGAGGCTATAGAACTGCTTCAGAGCTGTTCAGGAAGACTTGTTGAGGTCTCTTCCTTCGCTGACTGTCTGGGGGCTCAGAATCAAATGGACAAGGGTGCTGTAAGACTGGCGGCTCGAGTGACAACTATGCGTGCTGGATTCGAAGGCATTAGCTCACAATTCAGTAATGTGCTTCGTGAGACTACGGACAAGGTATGGACAGAGTGGATGGCACGTCCCGAGATTGCTCCATTAACGTTCGTGCTGAGCGAGAGTCGTGACTTGGCCCGTGAGAAGATGAGTCCAGAATTGGAAAGCTTAGCGCTAGAACTAGCCGTTGACGGATATCATGGATGGAGCGGGCACTATGATACGATTGTAAGCTCGATTAAGATTCCCTTTGAGGATGAAGAAGGAACAAAGCTGCTCTCCGCAGGTCAAGCTTTTAACAAGCTGGATGATCCAGATCCGAAAGTACGTCAATCCATGTTCCGTAAATGGGAAGAAGCGTGGACCGAAGCAGCAGATAACTGTGCGGATACCCTGAATCACTTAGCAGGCTTCCGTCTGAAGCTCTATAAAGGAAGAGGTTGGGAAGATATTCTGAAAGATCCGCTGAGCATCAATCGTATGTCACAAGATACTTTGAATGCGATGTGGGACGTGATTACAAATAGCAAGCCTGCACTCGTGACCTATCTTCAGCGTAAAGCTAAGCTGCTCGGACCGGATGCTCTCTCCTGGGTAGATGTCGAAGCGCCAGTGGGCAAATCTTCAGGTAAAATCCCATATGATCAGGCCGCTAAAGATATCGTTACCCAGTTCCGCAAATTTAGTCCGAAGATGGCAGAGTTTGCAGAGCGTGCTTTTGATAATAACTGGATCGAGGTTGAGGATCGTCCGGGAAAACGTCCTGGAGGTTTCTGTACATCCTTCCCTGAGAGTAAGGAATCGCGGATTTTCATGACTTATAGCGGTACAACTTCCAATGTTTCAACCTTGGCGCATGAGCTGGGACATGCTTATCATTCTTATTTGCTGGATGATCAACCTGTATTTAATCAAAACTACGCTATGAACGTTGCAGAGACTGCTTCAACCTTCGCAGAGGTCATTGTGTCTGATGCTCAGGTTAAAGCGGCTAGCAATGCTGAAGAGAAGCTGGCGCTGCTTGAAACGAAAATTCAAAACAGCGTGGCCTTCTTTATGAACATTCACGCTCGGTTCTTGTTTGAGACTCGTTTCTATGAGAAACGTAAGGAAGGCCTTGTAAATGCTGAGGAGCTGTCTGAATTGATGGTGGAAGCACAGAAGGAAGCCTTCTGTGGGGTGCTTTCGGAATACCATCCTCATTTCTGGGCTTCTAAACTGCACTTTTATATCACAGATGTGCCGTTCTATAACTTCCCTTACACCGTTGGCTACATGTTCAGCACAGGCTTGTATCGACTGGCTCTGCAAGAAGGAGCGTCCTTTGCAGACAAATACGATAGCTTGTTGCAAGATACTGGTGTGATGACTTTAGAGGATTTGGTACTTAAGCATCTGGGTGTGGATCTTACGAAGCCGGACTTCTGGCAAGGCGCTACAGATCTGATTGTAGCTGATATTAATGAGTTCTCGGAGATGACGGAGCGATTAGTTTGAAAAAGTCTAAACTAAGACAAATTTAAAGATGGAAAAAACAATAATTTTTCAGCATGAATACGCAAAAGCCCCTGATATAGGGGCTTTTTTTAATGGCGAAATGTCGAAAAATCACGATTTATAAAAAGAAATATGCGAATAATCTATGGATTTCGCGCATCTATAGGGATAATAACCCAATTTTGCCGAATAATGTTGTTTGCCATTTGTTAGTAACCTATAATGAGTCTTAAGCCTTATATAAGGCACGCTAGAAAACCACTTGGCTATGCTCGAAAAACTAAGCAAGCGCTTACGAAGTTAGTTTTGCNNATAAAACTAAGTGAATGCTTACGAAGCTAGTTTTGCGAAGTGAATTCGAACGAAGCTAAGCTCACAAAACTTTTAGGAGGAAAAGTAATGCTTAAGACGGAACAACTATCATTAGCGAGACAGATGGATATGGTGTTTAAGGAGCTGCAGGAAGAATTATCGGGATTAACTTCTGGTACGGTTTTTGTGCAAATACGAAATAACATGATCGGAAAATTCGGGATACGACATAATCCTCTTTCTGGGCGAAGCGGGGGATTCACTGATGCAAAAGAAGGGATGACAGATGGACAACAGTCTTCTTTTCGACTAATGGCGCTGGAAAGCCTGAAATACAAGCGGCGTTGGACGCATGGTGAGATTTCTTATGAATTCGCCATTAGACAGGGAATGGTGATTGTAGATGCTACATTGGAGTCCAATTATAATATGGCGAATCTAATGATTCGTTCGCCTCGTAATGCCTTTGCTGAAAGTTCCGAACAGTTTTTTGGTTAAGCGTTGTTTACATAAAATTTCAATAATTGTGAATATCAAAAACCTCCCACAGCTTCAGAAAGAAGTGTGAGAGGGTTCATAAGCTACTCGGCTTTAGGCTTTTTTAAAATATAAGAAAGTATAAGTTTCGCACAATACTTTATGTCTTATATTTCTCGCTTAAACGCTTAGAATCCTAAGAAGGACACCAAAGGCGTTTATGCTTGTTATACCCTAGCCGGATAAAACACTTAAGATAACATTGTTACTGACGACCAGACAGTTGTTGTTCTGCCAGTTGTACTAGACGTTTAGTGATGTAACCTCCCAAAGAACCAGTTTCGCGGGAAGTGTAGTTCCCGTAATAACCGTCAGCTGGGATTGTTACTCCAAGCTCTTGTGCTGCTTCATATTTCAATTGTTGCAACGCTGCATTTGCTTGAGGAACTACAAGGTTATTGGAACGGCTGCTACGACCTTGACCTGCTTGACCCATGTGTGTCACCTCCTTCGCCCGTTGTGAAGATAGTATGAGCGCTAAGAGGTGAATTCATGCATCGTTTTGAAAGGTTTTAAGGATGGTAATTATTAGTGAAGCAAAGTGTGGAGGGAATCCTTTACTGCTAGGAATTAAACACAAAAAATCGGTCTTACCTTACGAAATGGCAAGGTAAGACCGATATAATCAATATCTGCTTTAAATCTCAGGATAGATCATTTCCAGCACGGTGGATAGATTCTGACTCTGACCGGGTTCTATCGTTAAAAGACCTGTGAAGGAAGTATCCTCGGATACATTCGGTGCATTAGCGAGCCACGTATAAGGCTCAATGCACAGAAATTGGTCTGCTGGTCCTTTGGTATATAGCACCCAGTGACGGAATAGATTCTCGTCGGCAGTATAACGAAGGCCATAACCATCATCGCGTAATAATAAAGCTTCTACAGGCTGTTTTTCTCCTATACGTAGAGCAGTATCAAAATTAGTTCCCTGTATGTTCATTCCGGTGTTCAAGGCTTCCAGATCACCAAGTGGAATTAGATTGCCGCTAGGGAGCAATTCATCGTTCAGTTCATAAATACTATTTACCGGGATCTTAAGATTCCAGCGCTCAGGTTCTCCATCAATCATAAACCAGGTATGATAACCGATCCCAAAAGGAATTCGATGATCTCCAAGATTTGTAACCTTTAAAGTTTGGGTAAGTCGGGCTTCCTGAAGCCTAAACGTCATTTCGAATTTAAGTGGGATAGGGAATTGCTCCATCCAGTGTGGATCATCTTCCGTTCGGAATTCAGTAGTGACCGCGCAACCATCCTCATCTTCTTCAATATCGCTGACACACCAGGCCTGAGTTCGGTGTAGACCATGAATATGATTGTCATTAGCGGTATTCTGGTCGAATTGATAACTTGTACCCTCGAACTGAAATTGACCCTTACGAATTCTTCCGGGTGGAAATAATAGCGGCATGCCAAAATGGTAAGGTTTTTGCATAAAGAAAGCTTGATCGCTTTCATCAGGCTGCCGTAGAATTTCCCGTTGTTTCTTTACATCAAACAATGAAATCACGTTATTTCCTAGTCGCGGCAAAAGCGTGACTTCCAGTTCACGGCTGTGCAAAATATAAGTATCATAACCGCCCCACTGCCCTTTGGTCACCTGTTTCATGAGATATGCTCCTTTATCGTAACTGTAATCGAATTGAACATGGATAACCTTATCATAACAGATTTATACGGTAGTGGTTAAGTGATTTGACAACTTCTCTTTATGGTTCTATGATGAAGGCATTAATTCATGATGATAATGTGATGACGGGGACAAGTAGGCAGGCATTGCACCTTCAGAAAGCCGGTGGTTGATGCGAACCGGTAGGACAAACCTGATGAATGGACCCCTGAGCGCCGAGCTTGAACAGGAGCTAGATGCCCTAGTAGACCGGCCGGATCTTCCCCGTTAACGGAAGACTAAGGCTGTTTTTTTTCTTGTCCAGACAAGATTAAGCAGCGAATAAGGGTGGCACCACGGTCTCACGTCCCTTGCGGATGAGGCTTTTTTTGCGTTCTCGGAAACTTAGAAATGACATCAAACGGAGGTCTATATTATGAAAAAAGTAATGTCAGGCATTCAGCCGAGCGGTTCACTTACACTGGGGAACTATATTGGAGCTCTGAAAAATTTTGTGAAGTTGCAAGATGATCATCAATGTTTCTTCATGGTTGTCGATATGCATGCGATCACTGTAGCACAAGATCCTGCGGCACTGCGTGAGCAGTCAGAGTCCGTAGCGGCCCTCTTTATTGCAGCGGGAATTGATCCAATACGTTCTACTGTCTATATGCAGTCCCATGTGCCACAACATGCAGAACTGGGCTGGATCATGACGACACTTACAGCAATGGGCGAGCTGGAGCGTATGACCCAGTTTAAAGATAAATCATCAGGTAAAGATTCTGTTGGCGCTGGTTTATTCGTCTATCCTTCCTTGATGNNGCCAGTTGGAGAAGATCAGAAACAACATTTGGAGCTGACTCGTGATTTAGCTGGCCGCTTCAATAATCGTTTTGGCGAATTCTTTACGATACCGGAGCCGTACATTCCAGAGGTGGGTGCACGTATTATGTCTCTTGATGATGGCACCAAAAAAATGAGCAAAAGCAGTCCTAACGCAGGCAGCTACATTGCTCTGTTAGATTCACCTGACGTAATCCGTAAAAAAATCAGCCGTGCAACGACTGATTCAGGACGTGAAGTGATTTTTGATCCAGCTAATAAGCCAGAGATCAGTAATTTGATGAGTATTTATTCCGAATGTTCTGGAATGACACTGGCGCAAATTGCCGATCGTTATGAAGGGCAAATGTATGGCGGCTTTAAGAAGGATCTTGCTGAAGTGGTTGTATCTACGCTTGAGCCTTTACAACAAAGATATAATGAAATTCGTAGCTCGGGTGCGATCACAGATATTCTTGCAGAAGGTGCTGATCGTGCGCGCATTGTTGCAACAGAGACGCTGAATGCAGTTAAAGAGCGAATGGGATTTCTGCCAGCCCGTTAATCTAATCAGCGCTTAGGCTTTCCTGCTTGCGTCTGATCTTGGCCTTGAGGATAAATCCCCAGCCAATATTCATGACACAGAGAAATCCGAGCAGAAGTGCCAACCAAAAGCTATAACTGATCGCGATTGAAGCGGCAGTAAGAATAAGAATAGAAGAACAAGCGAACCAAAGTGAAAGTCCTTTACCCATTAGGATAGCCTTCCTTTCTATGTCTGCTAAAATGAATCCCGGAGTATGATAATAATACTCCGGGATTTTTTGTGATTATAGAATAGATCTCTGCGTAAGTCTACAGTTTCATCGTAAAGAACCAGGGTCAATAGAAAAACGTTTGTCGAGCTTCTCGCTGCTAAGCCAACCCACATAAGTATTTAAAGGCCGATATTGATTGTCCATCACTAATACAGCCACAAATGGATATTGTTTGCGATGTAAATAACGCACGTCCCCCCAACGTACCATATATCCTGAAGGAAGTTCCTCCACTTCGGCTACTGCATAAGAGGTGAAGTATAGAAAGGACTGAATATCAGGGTGCGACTTGGATCTCTCCACAGCGGGATGATTCGAGCATACAGCATGTTTGAACCATTCCAGTCGATTATTGACTAACTGCCCAACATCATAGCTACCATCTTTTTTCGCTTTTACTACGTTCCAGCGCTTTAGTGAAATTGTAGGGATTACAATATAACGTTCGCCGGCATTATGATGTNNAAAGAACAGTACAGGCATACAGCGTAATAAATAAAGGTTGCGGTGGAACGATACCGGTGATCCAGAGAAGGATGGCTGCGATATGGCTACCAAATATAAACGGATCAAAAATGTGGATGATGTTCCATGCAATCCATTTCTCCGTGAATGGACGTGCAGCCTGGGTGCCATAGGTATTAAATAGATCAGAAAATACGTGAACACCTACGCCAATGAAGCTCCAGAGTGCGATGTGGCTTAGGGCTTGTAAATCAGTAAAACCAAATAAGGGCCCTAATACGAAGGAAATCAGGGCGGGCCACAGAATTAGAAAGGGTAGGGAATGTGTAATTCCTCGGTGATTACGAATATACAACGCATTGTCCTTCAGTCGTAGCGCAGTATCAGCATCAGGAGCCTGAGAGGCGAGCACTGTTGCCAGCATAACAGCCCCAGCCAGTTTCGGATCAGAAGCAACGATGGGATCAACGAAGGAAAGCCCGGCTAAGCCTAGGCCCATAACTAAATGTGTAGCAGTATCCATTGGTCAGTTCTCCTTTGTTGTTCGGAAGTTCTCTATTAATAATTACCCAAATACCGCTCAGGTTATTAAGGGGATTGAAAGAAATATTAAATAAATATTGTCACGTTATTGTCGAATTCATGAACTTACTGCCCCATGACTGTCAAAGTCTTCATGGGTTTGTTATGATAAAGTTAACAGCGAAGTTTTAAATACTTCGGTAAGAACGTTAGATTTTCGTTTAGAAGGAGGATCATTAGGTGTGGACAATCATATAACATTTCAAGCTTCTTCCGATTCTGCAGCCATGTCTGCAAAATCTCCACCGGAAGGTGCTAGCTGGCGTGATTTCATTGCTGTAACAAAACCCGGTATTATCCGATCTAACCTTATTGCGGCCTTTGCGGGATATTGGTTGGCCTCGGGTTGGGATGTTCATTACGGCAGATTAGTTCTGACTCTGCTCGGTACAATGCTGGTTATGGCTTCGGCCTGCGTTTTTAATAACTATTTCGACCGTGATCTGGACATGAAGATGGAAAGAACCCGTGAACGGGGACTTCCTACAGGACGACTGAAACCAAACACTGTATTATTATACGCCATTGGGCTTGGTATTGCAGGTTTGTTCGTGCTGTTTGCTTTTTCTGGTATGCTTGCCGGTCTGTTTGGAATTGTTGGCATGTTCGTTTACGTAGTAGTATACACCCTTTGGTTGAAGCGGACATCAACATGGAGCACCTCCGTAGGTGCGATTTCTGGAGCAATGCCCCCGGTAATTGGTTATGTTGCGGTTTCAGGAACGGTTGATCTAGGCGCTTGGCTGATCTTTGCCATGTTGTTTCTATGGCAACCTCCTCACTTCTGGGCTTTAGGGATAAGACGTAAAGAAGAATATAGAGCGGCAGGATTTCCATTGTTACCTGTAGTTAAAGGGACGCGACGTACGAAATTTCAGATGATTCCTTATGTAGCCCTTTTGCTGCCTATTCCAGTGTTAATGTACGCGTACGATTACGCAGGCATATTTTTTCTAATCATTTCATCAGCGTTGTCCTTGGCTTGGTTAGTATTGACCTTGATGGGCTTTAAGGCTAAGGATGATGAAGTCTGGGCGAAGAAGAATTTCCTCTTCTCCATTAACTATCTGACAGTTAGTTTGATCGTACTTGTATTGAATACGATTCACGGTTAAGAAGAGGGAGGGTATACGTGTCCGTGCAAACCTTTAAGCGTTATAAATGGACTTGGCTTCTGCTAATACTTGCTTTGATTATGGCTGGTTATCTGGCTTTTAACTCTTTGAATTTGGGAAAAGAAAAATTGCCAGTAATCGGAGAAGTACAGGACTTTTCTCTTGAAAATGTGAATGGAGACCAGGTTACTCTGGCTGATACACAAGGTAAAGCACGGCTGGTATACTTCTTTTTTACGCAGTGTCCGGATGTATGTCCTATAACTACGTTTTTATTATCTCAGACACAGAAAATTCTGGTCGAGGATGGCAGCTTTGGTAAAGATACGGAGTTTGTTTCTATCTCTTTTGATCCGAAGAATGATACTAGGGAAGCTATTAAGACTTTTGCAGACCGTTTTCAGGCGAATTATGATGGATGGTATTTCTTGCGGGGGGATCAGGAAGAAGTTCGTAAGTTAGCGACGGATTCTTTTAAAGTATTAATCGCAGGGAATTCCAAAGAAAATTTCGTGCATGCCAACCGTATAGCGCTAGTTGACCGAGATAATCGACTTCGTGCATTGTATGACGCAGGAGATACGGAGAATGTAACTCCTGAATTTCTTGCCGATCAGCTGAAGGAATTGGCTCGGGAATAGACATTAAACATTAAAGACGCCTTTTTCGAATCCCTTTTTATTGAGGGGATAGCGAAAAAGGCGTTTATACTTGTTTCAGCTAATATGGAAGTGGTTCAGGGTAGACGATGAAATCTTCCAATCCAGCTTTTTCGAGCTGAGTGATGTTATATTCATCAGGAGTACCTTCCACACCAGCATATCCGCGACGAGTATAAATGTGATCAGCATCAGGGAAGGCATCCCGGAGCACACCGCGTATTTTTTTTCCAGAGCTGTCGTTATCTAAATAAAGGAATACTTCTCCATCTCCTACTTGTTGCCGGAGGGACTCTAATTTTAGTGTATTTAATGTACCAAAGGTACATAGGATTTCTACTTCCGGTACCAGCACGCGTCGTAATCTGCTGCGATCGTTCTTACCTTCGACAATAATCGTTATGGACATTAGCTGACAATCACCTCCGGGATGGATCCAAGCTTCAGGCTCATTATAGTTTACCGAAGGATCGCCATTTTTAACAACTGTTTCTGCAGGAAAGTCTTCATTCCCCGGGAAATGTCGTAAAAGCAAAGAATCATGCGGCTCGCCCGTTCCATTTGGAAGTGAGGTTCGATAGTTTTCCTGTGTTTTTAGGTGGAAGAAGAAGCAAGGCTACCATTAGTAGTAGAAAGGCTATGAAGTAAGGAGAAACGAAGGACCTTAGCTGTCCAGCAGCCACGGGCCCAGCGAATGCACCAAGTGACATGGCTATCGACTGCATGGAGAAAGTCC